>CAXTCQ010000003.1:42158-114652 GCA_964242965.1 uncultured Calothrix sp.
AGCGGCTTAACCCCTGGAGATTATCAAGTTAAATTTACATCGCCAACAGGTTACAACTTCAGCACAGCGAATATCGGAGACGACAGCAAAGATAGCGATGCTGACCGCACAACTGGCTTAACTCAAAAAGTCACATTAACATCAGGAGAATTTAACGGTACATTAGATGCTGGGTTAGTACAACTAGCAAGCTTAGGAGATAAAGTTTGGTTAGACAACAACGGTAACGGCATCCAAGATGTAAGTGAAACGGGAGTAAGTGGTGTAACTGTTACCCTAACTAGCGGCGGATCGGATGGCATCATCAACGGCATTGGCGATACCACCATCACCACAACTACCAATGCTAATGGCAACTACAACTTCGCTGGACTAACACCAGGTCAACAATATCAAGTCGGATTCTCTAATTTGCCTGCGGGATATCAATTTACTCAAGCTAACATAGGTGCTAATGATGCTGTAGATTCCGATGCTAATGCCAGTACTGGCAAAACTCAGATTGTTACCCTGGCTTCTGGGGAAAACAACCTGACTTTAGATGCAGGAATTTATCAAAATGCCGGCGACCTGTCAATTACCAAAACCGATGGTTTGACAACTGTTATCCCCGGACAGCAGATTACCTACACCATCGTGGCTAAAAATAATGGTCTGATTACTGCTACCAATGCCTTGGTAAGCGATATCATGCCCAGCAATTTGACCAATATCACTTGGACTAGCGTAGCCAGTGGTGGTGCAACAGACAATCAAACCAGTGGAACAGGCAATATCAGCGATTACGTCACCTTGACAGCAGGTAGTAGCATCGCCTATACAGTGAATGCAACTGTAGCCGCTAACACGCTTTCTTCCTACACCACCCCCACCACCATTAACTTGACTGATGGCAGTTCGAGCGATGGTACTACGGGCAACATTCGCAACTTCTCTGCTAATGGTATTTCCGTCAAAGCCAGTGCTTTCAGTAGTACCAGTACAGGAACTTGGAATACCGCCAAGCTAGGTCTTTACGGCAGTTGGGGTTTAGGCGTAATTGATGGCACTGAAAATAGTAGTAGCCATCGCGTCGATAATTCCGGTCTTAACAATTACGTTTTGCTAGAATTCTCTGAGTCAGTGGTTATTGACAAAGCTGCATTAGCTTACGTTGATGGTGGGGATAGCGATATCTCTGTCTGGGTTGGTAACTTCAACACTCCTTACACTAATCACCTCACCTTAAATAATTCAGTTCTCAATAGCTTCGGTTTCACTGAAGTTAACAACGGTGGTAGCAGCGATCGCACGGCGAATATCAATGCGAGTAACATTGTCGGTAACGCTGTGGTAATTGCCGCTAAAATCGGCGACACGGACGATAGCTTTAAGCTCAAATCGGTTGATATCCTTAAAGCAACGACTCAAACCAGTGGCTCTCTCACTAATACTGCTACAATTATGGGTGCAACTGGTTTCACCGATACCAACACCAGCAACAACAGTTCTACCGACACAAATACGATTGTTGCTGCTTCTACTGTGAAAATAGGCGATCGCGTTTGGTACGATGTTGATGGAGATGGTGTTCAAGATGCAGGTGAATCAGGAGTTTCTGGTGTAGCTGTTAAGCTCTTTAACCAAGCAGGTACTCAAATTGGGACAACGACCACCGATACCGATGGTCTTTACCAATTCAACGTCAACGCCAACAGCAACTATAGCGTTCAATTCGTTCAACCCACTGGCTTCGATGGATTTACCACCGCCAATATGGGAAGCGATACGGCTGATAGTGACGTTGTTAATGCCAACGGCACAACGGCTCAATTCTCTGTTGGTACAACTGATAACCTGACGATTGATGCAGGACTAATTAAAAATATCGGCGACCTGTCAATTACCAAAACCGATGGTTTGACAACTGTTACCCCCGGACAGAAGATTACCTACACCATTGTCGCTAAAAATAATGGTCTGATGACTGCTACCAATGCCTTGGTGAGCGATATCATGCCAACGAATCTCACCGATGTTACTTGGACTAGTGTTGCTACTGGAGGTGCTAAAGACAATCAAACCAGTGGGACAGGCGGTATCAACGATTACGTCACCTTGGTAGCAGGTAGTAGTATCACTTATACGGTAAACGGTACGGTAGCTAGCAACCCCGTCTCTACAGCTTCTACAGGTAGCCTCACCACATTTGACCTCGCTACCAATGCTGTTAATGCGCTGGATGGAACGGATGGAAATACTCGGACGTTTACAAAGGATGGTATTACTGTTACAGCCCGTGCCTTTAGCCGCGTTGATGGGACAAATGGAACTTGGAGTAATGCTTATCTAGGTAGCTATTCTGGCGGTGGTTTAGGTGTTACCGATAGCGGCGAAGGAAATGGAAGCGCAACTCATCGCGTTGATAACGTTGGAGGGCGAGATAACTACGTCCTATTCCAATTCTCCGAATCTGTTGTTTTAGACCGCGCCTATTTGCAATACGTCATTAATGACAGTGATATCTCAGTATGGATTGGTAACTTTAACAATAACAATACCCTCACGACTTTAAACGACTCAATTCTTAACGGCTTTGGGTTCAACGAAGTTAACGAAACCAATCTCACAAGCGATCGCTGGGCAGATGTGAATGCAGGTAAATATGCGGGTAATACCATCATCATCGCAGCTTCTGCGGTAGACGCAACTCCCGAAGACCAGTTCAAGATTCGCTATCTGGATATTCTCAAACCGACTCCCGCTTCTTTAGTCAATACTGTTACAATTACAGGTGCAACTGGTTTCACTGACACCAATACCAGCAACAACAGTGCCACCGATACTGACACTATTCTCGCTGCTCCCATCGCATCAGCCCCTGGTGTACGTACTCCTGGCTTCTGGCAGAACACAACCTGGCAAACCTTCTGGGACGGTATTCAAGGCAACGAACCATCACAAAAAACAGAGTTCAATTTCGCTGACGGCGATCTTCTGTTCGCACCTTACACCAATTCTGCACAACCTGGAAAAGTTCTCGATCCACTGACCGGACAATATGAAACAGGTGTACTAATCGGCGACTACAACCGCAATGGTAAAAGTGACGCAGGTGAAGATACTCTCTTCTATTCTCGTAAACAGGCACTCCAGATGGTTGATGCTTCGCAACACCCGAATGGAGATAAGCGTTACGATCTTGGTCGCTCTTTGGTTACTGGTTGGTTGAATTACCTCGCTGGCAACCCCATTGACACCGCCAATACAACTGATAAAGATGCTCGATACTATATGAACGAAGGCATCAATTGGTTGCAAGCCATAACTCCAGACGAAAATGGCGATAAGAAGGGCGATGGCGCATTGAACAGTATGACGGGTAGCAGTGTTAATAGCCCCCTCGTTGATATCTACTGGAGTCAAGGCATTTCCAGTGCCTCCAGCTTACCAAATCCCTACAGTTCCAACACCAATGTTCTCTATGGATTAGAAGCTGGTAGTGTAATTAATTCCAACCTTGATAAGTACAACAACGGTTTGGGTCTTGCGGATAATGTTTACTACGGAGGTAACGCATAACTCGCTAGAAATAGCAATTTTATAGGCGGTTCAGGATGCCCCGGAGTTAATCATTGTAGAGACGTTACACATTACGTCTCTACAATGGTTTCGGGCTGATTAATTTCCTTAACTAAAAATCCCTGATTAAACTTAGATTTAACGGGAATTTTTTATACTTTTCAAATATTTTTGTTATACTCTGAATATAAAAAAATATACTCAAGTTTACTAAGTACTAATACTTGATCGCATTCTGAAAAAAGATACTTATGAAAAATATAGAAGATACTTTTCTAGAGTCTTATGCAAATCCCGAACAATTCTGGGATGGTTTATTGCACGGTTTTACAGCCCCTGTTACAGAACAGGAAAGACATCAATTATTAATTCAATGGAATCAAACTCAGACAGATTATCCTCAAGATAAGTGCATTCATCAGTTATTTGAGGAACAGGTCGAGAAAACACCAGATGCGATCGCAGTGGTGTTTGCATCTCAAAGCGCGATTTCTCAAAGAGTAAATCAACAACTTACTTATCAAGAACTCAACAAAAAAGCAAATCAATTAGCTAATTATTTGCAATCATTGGGAGTAAAATCAGAAGTTTTAGTGGGTATTTGTGTAGAACGCTCCCTAGAAATGATTGTAGGAATATTAGGGATTCTCAAAGCTGGTGGAGCTTATGTACCTTTAGATATTGCCGATCCGAAAGAGCGTTTAGCTTTTATGCTGTCAGACTCTCAAGTTTCAATATTGTTAACACAACAGCATTTAGTTGAAAAACTTCCCGGACATCAAGCTCGGATAGTTTGTGTAGATACTGATTGGGAAGATATCGTCAAAACACCAAGTCAACCAACAAAAATAGCCATTAAGCCTAATAACCTTGCCTATGTTATTTACACTTCTGGCTCAACAGGTCAACCTAAAGGTGTTCTTATTCCCCATTGTAACGTCGTTCGTTTATTTGCAGCCACCCAGTCTTGGTTTCAATTTAGCCAGAATGATGTTTGGAGTTTGTTCCATTCCTATGCGTTTGACTTTTCCGTATGGGAAATTTGGGGTGCGCTTCTCTATGGTGGTCGTCTCGTTATTGTCCCTTATTACGTGAGTCGTTCTCCGGAATTATTTTATGAATTATTATCTCAAGAAAGAATAACAGTCTTGAATCAAACACCTTCTGCTTTTCAACAACTGATACAATTTGAAGCGTCTTTAAGTAATAATAGTAATTCTAGTAGCAATTTTAACTTACGTTTTGTGATTTTTGGTGGAGAAGCACTGAATATTCAAGGCTTAAAACCTTGGTTTGACAGACATGGAGACAAGTTTCCCCAGTTAGTAAATATGTACGGCATTACGGAAACTACTGTTCATGTTACCTATCGCCCCATTAATATAGCCGATTTAAATTCTTCATCAAACGTAATCGGTTGTGCGATTCCAGACTTACAGTTTTACATATTAGATTCTAAGAAGCAACCTGTACTGACTGGTATAGCTGGTGAAATTTATGTGGGAGGGGCAGGTTTAGCGCGTGGTTATTTAAACCGACCAGAATTAACTGCCCAAAGGTTTATTTCCGATCCTTTTAATAATCAACCAGAAGCGCGTCTTTATAAAACAGGAGATTTAGCTCGTTATTTACCTAATGGTGATATTGAGTATCTAGGAAGAATTGATAATCAAGTAAAAATTCGCGGTTTCAGAATCGAGTTAGGAGAAATAGAAACGTTATTAAATCAACATCCGAATTTGAAAGAAGCTAAAGTTATCGCTAGGGAAGATATTCCTGGGGATAAGAGATTAGTTGCCTATATTATACCCAATGCAAAAGAGGGGAGAGGGAATAAGGAAGAAGAAAGAAGGGATTTTGAAATGGGTTTATGTATTCCTTCTTCCTCCTTTCTTCCTCCTTCCTTCATTGATGAAATACGCGATTACCTGAAACAGCAGCTACCTAGTTATATGATTCCCGCTGCTTTTGTAGTGTTAGAGTCTTTCCCTTTGACTAATAATGGTAAAATTGACTATCGCGTTCTTCCTGCTCCCAATTACACATCTGCTCAAAGTAATTATGTTGCTCCTCAGAATCCCACGGAAAAAATTATCGCTGATATTTGGAGTCAGGTTCTGAAGCTAGATTATATGGGAATTTATGATAACTTTTTTGAATTAGGTGGACATTCATTACTAGCGACACAAGTTCTATCCCGGATTAGACAGGCATTTAATCAAGAAATCCCAATCCATTTATTATTTGAATTTCCGACTATTGTTGAACTTTCCAAGCATATTGGCGTTACAGAAACAACTAATAATAATTTATTAATACCAGCAATAGAACCAAGACAACAGCTAGAATATCTACCCCTATCTTTTGCTCAACAACGTCTCTGGTTTTTAGACCAGTTACAACCTAATAGCACTGCTTATAATCTTGTTCACAGTTTTAAAATTCAGGGTTTACTTAACATCGCTGCCTTGGAAAAAAGTATCGCTGATATCATAGAGCATCACGAATTATTACGCACAAATTTTGTTGTTATCGACGGGCAAGCGATACAGATTATTAATGATAGCTGTAAAAATAGCTTTAGTTTACCTATTATTAATTTACAATCACTAGCTGATGATATAGAAATAGAAGCTACAAAAATAGCTCAACAAGAAGCAGAAAGACCTTTTAATCTAGCGGAAGATGCTCTATTTCGCGTTCACCTGTTGCAATTGAGTGCAGAAAAATATCTACTGATATTTAATATTCATCATATCATTTTTGATGGGTGGTCTTTTGGAGTACTATTTGCAGAATTGAACGCAATTTATAAAGCTTATTGCGAAGGTTTTGCTTCTCCATTAGCGAAACTTCCCATTCAGTATGCAGACTTTAGTTTATGGCAAAGAAAGTGGCTTACTGGTAGTAACTTAGAATTACAGTTTAATTACTGGAAACAGCAACTAAGTGGAATTTTACCTATATTAAAATTACCTACAGACTCTCCTCGTCCTAGAGTCCAAAGCTATAAAGGAGCAACAAAATCCTTCGTTTTATCGTCAGAATTAACTGCAAATATTACATCTTTTGCTCAAAAAGAGGGTGTGACTTTGTTCATGACTTTACTAACAGCATTTAAAGTATTACTTTGTCGCTACAGCGGACAAGAAGATGTAATTGTCGGAACTCCCATTGCGGGACGTAACCGCAGAGAAATTGAGGGATTAATCGGATTTTTTGTTAATACTTTAGCATTACGGACTAATTTAGGTGAACATCCGAGTTTTAGAGAATTACTAAGTCGAGTCCGACGGGTATGTTTAGAAGCATACACCCATCAGGATGTACCATTTGAGCAGCTAGTTGAAGTTTTGCAACGGTCACGCGATTTAAGTCATACTCCGATATTTCAGGTGATGTTTGCTTTGCAAAATGCACCAATGGGACAATTACAATTACCAAATTTGAATATAGAAGTTTTAGAACCATTAGTAACAACGGCGAAATTTGACCTCACTTTGTCAATGGAAGAACGGAGTGGGCAATTAATAGGTGAGTGGGAATATAATACAGATTTATTTAATGATTCTACAATGGAGCGAATGCTCAAAAATTTCCAAGTTTTATTGTCTGGGATATTGACTGATGTTGAACAAAATATTTGGGAATTACCTTTAATAGCTGAGTCAGAAAAGCATCAATTATTAATTGCCTGGAATCAAAGTGAGATAAATATTAACAATGATAAATATATTCATCAGCTATTTGAAGAACAGGTAGAAAAAACACCTGATGCAATTGCGGTGGTGTTTGAAAACGAAGAAATAACCTATCAAGAACTCAACAAAAAAGCGAATCAAGTCGCAAATTATCTGCAAAAACTAGGAATTAGTGCGAATCAATTAGTCGGATTGTGTTTAGAACCATCTTTAGCAAGAATTATTGGGTTATTAGGAATTATCAAAGCTGGAGGTGTCTATTTACCACTAGACCCGGTTTATCCTCAAGAACGTCTCAGGTTTATGATTGAGGACTCGCAAGTTACTATTCTTTTTACGCAAAAATCCTTAGCTGATAAATTACTCATAAATTCGCTGCAAGTAGTGAATTTAGATGCAGATTGGCAAAAAATTACAATCGAATCTACAAATAATCTCCAAAATCGCATAACTGGGGATAATCTGGCTTATATTATTTATACCTCTGGTTCAACAGGAAAGCCAAAAGGGGTTTTGATTTCACATCAAGCGATCGCTCATCACTGTCAGAATGTTATACAACACTACCAACTTAATTCGAGCGATCGCATTTTACAATTTGCCTCCCTCAGTTTTGATGTCTCCTTGGAGCAAACTTTACCAACTCTCATAGTGGGAGCGACTCTCATTATCGTTGAGGCGAAATTATTAACTCCCTCGGAATTTCACCAAAAATTGATTGATTATAGTTTGACTGTTGTTGACATTCCTCCTGTTTACTTAACTCAATGGTTGCAGTCTCTAGATGAAAAGAGTTTCTTAACTCCCATAAATCAACTCAGATTAGTCATTTGCGGTGGTGAAGCACTACCACCAGAAACTCTAAAAATTTGGTACAACAGTCCAATAACAGGAGTAAGCTTAATTAATGCTTACGGACCGACTGAAGCAACCATAACAGCAATAACTTTTACGGTTCCTCAAGATATTACAGCAATCGATTATACCAATATCCCCATTGGTCGTCCCTTACCAAATCGAAAAGTATATATTCTCGACCCTCAGAAAAATCTCGTTCCAATCGGTGCTGCGGGAGAATTATATATTGGAGGAGAAGGTTTAGCACAAGGTTATTTAAATCGACCGGAATTAACGGATGAGAAGTTTATTTATCATCCCCTAGAAAATACTAAATTGTATAAAACAGGAGATTTAGCTCGCTACTTACATGATGGTAATATTCAATTTCTGGGACGCATCGACAACCAACTTAAAATACGCGGTTTCAGAATCGAATTAGGAGAAATCGAAACTTTATTAAATCAACATCCGGATTTGAAGGATGCTAAAGTTATCGCTAGAGAATATATTTCTGGTGAACAAAGATTAATTGCTTATATTATCCCCCAGTCTCTTGAAGAAGTAAGAGGTTTAAATAAACAAGAAAGAAGTGATTTTGAGATGGGTTTATCTATTCCTTCTTCCTCCTTTCTCCTTCCTACTTCCTCCCTTAATAAATTACGTGAATACTTAAAACAGAAGCTACCTGATTATATGGTTCCTTCTGCTTTCGTGGCTTTAGAGTCTTTTCCTCTAACTCCCAACGGTAAAATTGACTATCATCTTCTTCCTGCTGCCGATTTTTCTGCTTCTCAAAATAATTATACTGCTCCAATCACTCATACACAAAAAGTGCTTGCTAATATCTGGAGTCAGGTTTTGAAAGTAGAAAATATTGGTATTGACGATAACTTCTTTGAGCTAGGTGGACATTCGTTACTAGCGACTCTTCTTGTCTCGCGTATCAGACAAACCTTTAATCAAGAAATACCATTAAGCTTACTCTTTGAATATCCTACTATTTCGCAACTTTCCCTAGCTATTGGTATTAGTGAACAAACTAACAATTCTTTATTATTGCCACCAATCGAACCCAGACAGCAACAAGAAATACCACTTTCCTTTGCTCAACAACGTCTTTGGTTTTTCGCACAAATAGAACCCAACAGCACTGCTTATAATATGCCCTTCAAACTACAGCTTCAGGGTGTATTAAATATTACTGCCTTAGAAATAAGTCTAGGCGAGATTGTAGAACGTCATGAAATTCTACGAACTAATTTTGTTTTCAAAGACGGGCAACCAACTCAGATAATTAATAAAAATATTGATTTCAAATTACCTATCATTGATTTACAATCATTACCCGAAAAGCAACGACAAATCGAAGCAGAAAACATCGCTCAACAAGAAGCAAAAACACCTGTTAACCTAGCAAAGGATGTTCTCTTTCGTGTTAAAATCTTACGATTAAAGTCAGAATCGCATCTACTGTTATTTAATATTCATCATATTATTTTTGATGGTTGGTCTGATAATATATTGCAACAGGAACTGGCGGCACTTTATCAAGCATTTTCGACAGGAAATACCCCACAATTACCATCACCTTCCATTCAATATGCCGACTTTGCCTTGTATCAACACCACTGGCTTAAAGATGAATTTTTAGCTCCTCAACTTGTTTACTGGAAACAACAATTAGGTGGAACTTTACCTGTTTTAGAATTACCTATGGACTCTCCCCGTCCACAAGTACAAACTTACCAAGGTGCTGACCATACTCTGTTGTTATCTTCGGAATTAACCGCAAACATCAAAACCCTCTGCCAAAAAGAAGGGGTGACTTTGTTTATGACTCTATTGGCAGCATTTAAAGTATTACTTTCTCGCTATAGCGGACAAGAAGATATAATTGTGGGAACTCCCATTGCCGGACGCGATCGCACTGAAATCGAAAATTTAATTGGCTTTTTTGTCAACACTGTAGCTTTACGGAGCGATTTGAGCGGAAATCCTAGTTTCCGAGAATTACTAAATCGTGTCCGAAAAGTTACTTTAGATGCTTATACTCACCAAGACCTGCCTTTTCAAAAGCTAGTAGAAGAACTCAAGCTAGCCAAAAATGCCAGCCATAATCCGGTATTTCAAGTTTGGTTTAACATGATTACCTTGGGTCAGGATTCTCTCAAACTCAATGATTTAACAGTCGAACCTATTTCTATTATTGAAACCACTTCTAAGTTTGATTTAAGTCTCTATGTAGGAGAAAAAAATAATCAAATTCAGGTTCGATTTGTTTACAATAGATTTCTTTTCAATGTAGATACAATTCAATGGATGGCAACGCATTTCCAGAAATTGCTAGAAGGAATTTCTACTCATCCAGAAAAAATAATCTCTAGTTTCTCTATTTTAACTCAAACAGAGCGTAATGAATTATCACACTCGCGCCATCAAGTTAGTCCTACTAATTCATTTATAGAATTTCCAAAACAAGAAATTGAACAATCTATACCATCACGATTTCAGCAGCAAGTCATAAAATATCCTCATCATATTGCTGTCAAAACTCAAAATTATCAATGGACTTATAGAGAGTTAAACATTCAAGCGAACAGGATAGCTCAAGCACTTCTTGAGGAAAATAATCAGCAAGAGAGTAAGATTGCCCTGTTATTTGACCATGATGCACCAATGATAGCTGCAATGTTGGGAGTTCTGAAAGCGGGTAAAACCTATATTCCTCTTGACCCTAAATATCCCGAAGATAGGGTTTTATATATTCTCGAAGATTCACTTGTTCAAGTCGTTTTAACTAATCACAAAAATTTGAGTTATGCTCAAGAATTAGTTCAGGGTAAATTGCCCGTTATTAATATTGATGATATTAAGATTAATAATTCGTTTCTAGAAAATAACCAAGAAATATCACCAGAGACCCTTGCCTATATTCTTTATACCTCTGGTTCGACAGGAAAACCCAAAGGAGTTATCCAAAATCACCGTAATGTCCTACATTTCATTAGAAACTATACTAATAATCTTCATGTTTCATCAGAGGACAAGTTAAGTTTATTTGCATCTTATAGTTTCGATGCAGCAATTATTGATATTTTTTCGGCTCTTTTGAATGGTGCGACTCTCTACCCGTTTGATATCAAATCAGAAGGTTTAGCTCATTTAGTTGATTGGTTAGAAGTAGAAAAAATTACTATCTATCATTCTACTCCTACGGTTTACCGACATTTTATTGAGATATTAAATTCCCAAGACTTAATTGCCAAAAAGCAGCTTTCTCAGGTACGTTTAGTGGTATTAGGAGGAGAACAAGTTATCAAAAATGATGTGGAATTATATCAAAAATTCTTTGTCGATGAATGTATTTTTGTTAATGGTTTAGGCTCAACAGAATCTTCTTTCAATCTTCAATATTTAATTGATAAAAACACTAAAATTACTCATAAGTATGTTCCAGCAGGTTATGCTTTTGAAGACACGGAAATTATTTTCCTTAATGATGAAGGTAAGCAAACTGATATCTATGGAGAAATAGCGATTAGGAGTAGTCATATTGCTCTCGGATATTGGCAGAAACCAGAATTAACAAAAGCAGTATTTTTAGAAGACCCACAGGGTGGAAATAAGAGAATTTATCGTACTGGAGACTTGGGACGCTTGCGAGCGAATGGTGTCATAGAATGTTTAGGTAGGAAAGATTTTCAAGTTAAAATTCGTGGTTTTCGGATTGAATTAGGAGAAATTGAAGCTTTATTAAAGCAACATTCCAAAATCAAAGAAACTGTTGTCATTGCTAGGGAAGATATTCTTGGAGAGAAGCGATTAGTTGCTTATATTGTTTTTAGAGGTAATGAGGCTATTATAAATGAAATCAAACAGTACTTAGAGCAGAAGTTACCTGATTATATGCGTCCTGCTGCTATTGTTGTACTCGATGCTTTACCTTTAACTCCTAATGGTAAAATTAATCGTCTTGCGCTTCCTACTCCTGACTTTAGCAAGTTGAAATCAGCAGAATATACAGCCCCATCTGACGATTTAGAACTAAAACTTACCAAAATTTGGGAAAATGTCTTAGGTGTTTGCCCCCTTGGATTAAACGATAACTTCTTTGATGTGGGAGGACATTCCCTACTAGCCATAAGGCTAGTTACTCAAATTGAAAATATATTAGGTAAAAATATTATCCCTAATACTTTTTTCCAAGCTCCAACAATTAAAGAACTAGCTAACGTACTTCGTCAAAATGAATCTTCTATTTCTAGTTCTTCATTAGTTCCGATTCAACCTCATGGTTCAAAAAGACCTTTTTTCTATATACATACTATTTACGGAAGTTTAATATATAGCCTGAATTTGTTGTCTAAATTAGATGCAGACCAACCAGTTTATGGATTACAAGCAAAGGGTTTAGATGGTATAGAATCTCCTCATACCTGTATTGAGGATATGGCATCTCACTATATTAAAGAAATAAAAACTGTTCAGCCACATGGACCATATTTTCTGGGAGGATGGTGTGCAGGAGGTGTAATAGCTTATGAAATAGCACAACAACTTTATGCTCAAGGAGAGACTGTTGAATTACTAGCTATTTTTGATGCCTATCCTCCGAAAATGATACCTCCAGCAAATAAAGCAGTGAATTCTGTATCTCCCCTCAAAATAAATTTATCTCATATCCATCAATCTGTGTTGATTTTAAAGGATATGATTAAACGCAACCGTAGTTCATTTGCTAATTTTAAACTTCAACAACAGATAAAGTCAATTTGGGAAAAGATTAATCAGCGAATTCAGAATCTAATTAAAGAAAATGTTTACCAATTTTATGTGAGGAGGAATCTACCTTTACCTCGTACCTTTCTCAACTTAGCAGTGAGAGATGCCATTGTTCGCGCTTACAAAAATTATTATCCTACCGTTTATGCAGGGAAAGTAATATTTTTTAGAGCAGTCGAACAAACTCCAGAATATACTCGTTATCTGGAAAGGTGGCAAGAATTAGCTCCTGGCAGTTTAGAAATTCATGATATTCCTGGTCATCATGATAGTATTATGGCTGAACCCCATGTACAGTTTTTAGCTGAAAAATTAAAAGTTTGTATTGAAAGGTTTACTACAAAATATTAATACCAATTCTATGTGAAGCTGCACAGACCGCCCTAGTCTGTAAGACTAGGGCTAACTAGAACAAAGCCTGCTGTAAGCAGGCTAATAATATGCATCTTCATATAAAAACGGTATAAGTTTATAATCTTCACAACTTCAAAATCGCAAATTTTAATTGTAAAAACGAAAGATTGTTTTTCCCAGCACCAATAATTTGCTGGGAATAATCGTGATACTTATCAAATTACCTTACATTCTTGAAACTTTCCACGCTACTGCTAAACATATCGGCAAAGATTGACATGACTGTGCGATCGCTAAAAAATCCTTTCTCAGCAGTAGCTTTATTAACGACCTCGCAAAGCTCAAAAGCCATTAAGTATCCCGAAGTTGCTGACTAACAGAAGTTTTGTACTCGCTGGCTACATACTTTATAATGGCGAGTTATCGAACCCATGCGAGTAGAAACTGACAGAGAATTTTGGATGCGTCAACTCGAAGAGTGGCGCGAACTGGTAAGACATAGGGAGTTAAAGGAGCTACAGAAACTCAATTTTCACGACGCGGACAGTATCAACAACGATTCGACGAACAAGCCGAGTTAGTATGCGTTTTTTGTCTTCGGGGCTTCGTGACTCCCAAAATTCACGATCGCTAAACATTCGCGTTATTTCCTCCCGGATTATCAAGCCACGCTTCGCAGTTGTTTCATGGAGACTTAAGATACTTGCTATTTGGTCGCGGATACCGTCTATGGCTTTTTCCACAAAGGGGTTAGAGGGCATCTTTTCTAACCCTGACAGCGTTTCGCGTAATTCTTTAACCTGCCCTGGTTCGTCTTTTCTGTCTGGTTCTAAGTCCACCATCCCCGCTAAACGGGTGGCTTCTTGTGTTAATAAATCAGCAACCTGACTGTCTAACCTATCGCTACGTATCGAGTCTTTGGCATCGCAACGACCAAGTGGTACATACGTACATCGGTAATAATAAACATAGCTACCGCCACGATTTAACTGCCCAGACAACCGGGTTAGGGCACCTCCGCACCTAGAACATTTCAATAAATTGGCAAATGGGTTAACTCGCTCGCTACCAGCCCATTTATTCTGCGCGTTCCCGCGAATAATGCGTTTAACTTGTTCGTGTTGCTCGCGGGAAATAATTCCCTGATGAGTTTCCCAATTAACGTCCCATTTATCAAAATGATTTAATTGTTTATTTCGCGTGTCTTTCGCCGTAACATTGAATGGGGTTCCACCGCAATGAACGGGATTAACTAAGTAGTTTTTTAAACCAGACGGCGACCATTGTAAACTTGCCCAAGGATACCGCTTGTAGTTTTTCTTCGAGTTTGACGAATAATCGATAGTATCTAAATTGTCCGCAGTGACAAAATTTTTACGTGTTTCCCTTGATACTCGTGCTGAAACTTTACCAGATACGCCAAACATTTCGTTTAAAATGTTGCAGGTTTTACGAACGCTACCACATTGATCGAAAACCTGAAAAACGAATACAGCTAATTCCCAGACCCTAAAACTACGCTTCTGTTCGAGAAGCGATACGCACCAAGCTTCATCTTTTACGTAGCAATCATTCTCAACCTTCCACCCCAAAGGTGCGAACCTATGGCTCTTGCGTTGCGCCATCCGTAATTTGCGTTCAGATGAGACACGACTCGAAAGCATCTTGACTTCAAACTTTGATGCCGCCAGCAATACGTCAATTGTCAACTCCCCTCCTAACGATTCAGTATCTATGGCTTGGTCAAGGGCTACCAGTTTGATATTATTCTCTCTCAAAACTTCCAGCAGCCCATAAAACAGCCTTGACGAACTGCCAATACGGTCAATTCTTGTGACAACTAATTCTCTGACTAACTCTTTGGGCGATATTTTTAAATCATTAATTAATTGCTGCAACCCATCGCGGACTTCGGTTGTACGTGATTGAATATCCCAGTAAAAACGATTGCAACCTGCGTTACGACCACGGTCTAATTGTTTTTGTAATGCTTGTCTATCTTCTTGCTGCTCAACGGTTGATACCCTAGCATAAAACCATTTTTCGCCCATACCGCGCACTCAACTTATTTTGTTCTATAGTGACTATAGTATGTCATTTCTCAATGCTGAAGAACCTACAGCCTGCGATTTAATCGCGGACTTTGGCATCAAATTACTTTGGCATCCTTCACTAGGACTCGAACTCGGAGAAAACCTGCAAAATTTGTTGTGGAATTGCGTCTTAGGCAATACACCACTCGACATCCTAGTATTTGAAGGTTCGGTTATCAACGCACCTAATGGAACGGGGGAGTGGAACAGGTTTGCCGACCGTCCGATGAAAGATTGGTTGTGGGACTTGTCGAAAGTTGCCAATTTCGTGGTAGCGGTAGGTGACTGCGCGACATGGGGGGGAATTCCGGCAATGTCTCCCAACCCCAGCCAATCTACAGGATTGCAATTCCTCAAACGCGAGGAAGGTGGATTTTTAGGCAAAGATTTCCGCGCTAAATCAGGTTTGCCTGTAATAAACATTCCTGGGTGCCCTTCGCACCCCGATTGGATTTCACAAATTTTAGTTGCGATCGCAACCGGACGCATTGGTGATATTGCCCTCGACGAACTCCACCGTCCCCAAACCTTCTTCAAAACCTTTACCCAAACCGGATGTACTCGCAACATTCACTTTGCTTATAAAGCATCCACAGGTGACTTTGGTCAGCGTAAAGGTTGTCTGTTCTACGACTTGGGTTGTCGCGGTCCCATGACCCATTCTTCTTGTAACCGTATCCTCTGGAATCGCGTATCGTCGAAAACTCGCGCTGGAATGCCTTGTATTGGTTGCACCGAACCGGAATTTCCTTTTTATGACCTTAAACCGGGGACGGTATTTAAAACTCATGTTCTCTGTACGTTGTGGTACTCAAGGCGGATTGCGAATATCATCGACTTTTTGTCGAGTGCCAAATTTTTGTCTGCTTGCCAATTTATTGACTGTAATTGAAAATATTGTAAAGTCAAGAAGAGTCCTAAGTATTGCCCTACGCAACTCACCCTATGACTACCGCACCTCTAAGCTGGCAAGAACTAGAAAGCCTCACGGACTATCAAATAGATACCGTCAATGGTTTTACCAACGCGAAAGCCCGGTTGCGCTTGTTTGGTCAGTCCGAATCTGATGTGCGGGTAACGCTATACCGCGATAAGCACGCCTGGTGTCCTTACTGTCAAAAAATTTGGTTATGGTTAGAGGAAAAACAGATCCCCTACCGCATCGAAAAAGTGACAATGTTCTGCTATGGGGAGAAAGAAAATTGGTACAAACGTAAAGTACCATCAGGAATGCTCCCCGCGATCGAGCTAGATGGACGGATTATTAAAGAAAGCGATGACATTTTACTCGCTTTGGAAAAGGTTTTTGGTCCATTGAGCCAAGGGATGGAAGACCGCACGGTGCTTCCTCTACGTCAATTAGAACGACTTTTATTTAGAGCCTGGTGCGCTTGGCTGTGCTATCCAGCAGGTTCCTCTCAACAAGAACAACGCAACCGAGAACAATTTATCGGAGTGGTGGCTAGGGTCGAGGAAGCTCTGGGTCGCACCCCAGGTCCTTACTTTCTAGATAGTTTCGGCATCGTCGATGTCATCTTTACGCCCTATGTCGAACGGATGAATGCGAGCCTTTACTACTACAAAGGCTACTCCCTGCGTTCGGAAAACCCTCGCTTGAGCGCATGGTTTGCAGCAATGGAAAGCCGACCGACCTACTGCGGTACCCAGAGCGACTTTCACACCCACGTACATGATTTGCCGCCCCAGATGGGGGGCTGTTGGGAAAACGGCGAAACCCAGATGTTTCTCAATAAAGCACGGGTCGATAACGGTCCCTGGTTTGGGCTACCAGATGTTACTTATCCAGAACCCGAAAACTCCCGCACGGAAGCTCTTAAACGAACTATCGACCACCGCATCAATATTATCCGAGTCAACCCCGCCGACGATAAATTGTTCGATCAAGCCCTACGTTGTGCTTTAACACACATGATGACTGGCGAAGACTGTGTACCTCCATCGGGATCTGATGTCGCTTTAAGATATTTGCGCGATCGCATTAATGTGCCCCGAGATATGTCCATCTACGCAGCCAAGCGGTTGAGGGAATCTTTGGAGAAAACCGCCTCCCTTGCAGGTGATGGACAGCCAGCCCCCATTCCCACTAAGCATCGACGAGATCAAGACCCATCTAACTTTGTCAGAAAGTAGGCTTCCTTTTGAGCGAGTATTGTGCAAAGACATTCGGGAGGTAACGGGGGAAGAAGAAATACGATAAAAATGGACGCTGTTGTTTAATTTTTACTAACCAAGCTACGTTTAAAAAACAATTACAACTCGGACTAATTAAATTAAGTGAAATTGATTATTGTTTTGAAGCTAGCGTTATTATTGGTAATACCAATTTAATATGAAGCTACAACAAATTGAAACCCCCCAACCCCCTGAAGATTGGGGGGCTTTGCGTAAGTCCTAAGATAATCAAGTGCATCTTCATATAGAAATGGTATAACGTCAATAAGTATTGTCAATCAAGAATAGTGTCTAATGAACTTGTGCGATGCCCTAACTGCTTCCAAAATCATGGGACTCCAGGTAATAGTACGAACTATTCGGGTATCGCATTTTCTCATAACCAATCAGAACGCTCAATTTACCAACCCAATTTTCATCATGTCTTCGATTTGGATTGCGGTAATAGTATTAATACGCATAGATTATATTTTAACCCTTAATCTCGAACTGAGCTTGATAAAATTCCTAATATTTTCTTGATGTCGCTTAAATAGTATTCATCCAAATCAATCTTGACAATATCTCCTTCTAATTTCAAAAAACGCCAGTTTGTACCCGATGTGACGGTTCCATAAATAGTAGACATATTGTTACCTTCCCTTTCATTAAAAATCCTTGCTGCTAACATTTCGGCAACACACTGCCCCAAACCACCATTAATATTTTCCTTCTTTGCCTCAACGATAATAATTACAGGAGCAGTTAATATAAATAGTTCTGGCGAACGACTAATAATAAAATCGCAATTACCATTTAGACCTCGTTCATTATCGATACTAAAATCTATTCCAGAAAATAAAGATATTTGGTTATTTTGCTGTTTTCTCACTTCAATTAAAATCGGAGAAATAATCATTTCAGAACGAGCTTTTTCTGTATTACTGGCAGTCGCTAAAGGAATATTTTCTTCGATAGTTTGTGTAAGTAAATTACTCGGTTCAACTTCACGAATCTCCGAATACATGCGGTAATTATCAGTAATTTTCAAACCAAACTCTTTGATAACTTTAGCTAAAGTAAAATCGCTGTAAGACATAGTATTACCCTCTGCTCTTTCCAAGTTGGAGAATGTATACTCCTAGAATATCGAGAGGTAGCTGTGGTTTGACAATAATTTGTCCGGATTTTGTAATGCTTCTATAGTTTTACTGATGCCAACGTCATCCGCAATTAGTAACCGTAGGGTTTGCGACCGCAATGCCATCAATAAAGGCACTAATTGATACGGTCGAGGACGCAGCGATAATTTCCCCAAACAGCGAAAAGGGTCCGCACCACTTCGTCAACCGTGCGGCATGGTCTTCAACTTGATTTGCAAATGAAAATGTAGCGGGTGCTAAAGCCCTTGGCGGGTGCAATAACTCTCTGTTCCCCAAGAACGGAATTAATCGATCGAACCCTCCAAAATAAATTACGCGCTACTGACAAACTAAATGTTAGATAAAGATATTTGGCAAAGTATCCGAGAAAAAGCAATTAACTACGGCAGAGAAATATCTCGTAAACAAATTTCTATGTCCCTGCCACCATTGAACACAACGGTTTCGAGAAAACGTAAACAGATAACTTTAAACTCTGTGTCAGATAACAATTCCCAGAAGTCGGCTTGAGCAAACGAGCGTAACATTAAATAATCGTCTTCCGTCTTGGATTCACGAGTATTATTTTGTTGCTCGTAATTTTTCATTTGTTGTTTTAAGTCAGTAATTGCCAAATCGATCGCGGGGTTGCTAGGAAGCGACTGGAGTGTTTGGAGTTGATGTTGTAGTGTGATTAATCTTTTATCGACTGCCACCGTTTGTGTTCGGTTATTAACTTCCCGCACAACTTCAAAGGCATATTGCGTGAGAACTGTTGTCACTTCTTTTTTGACTATAGATTTGGCGATCGCCTTCCCGTTGCTGCATCCAGATGAGCCGAACTTCTTGTACTGGGCACATTGGAACTGCTTCCCTGCCTTAGTTTTAGTCATGGCGTGTCCGCAAACACCACATTTAAATATTCCAGCAAGAATATGGGGGTTGAATTTAGTGGGGTCTTTTTTGTTGGTATGCGCGGTAATTTTCGCCAAATCTTGGTATTCGCTTTCTGTTATCAGTGCTTGATGGGTTCCGTAATGCCTAGAGATTTCCCCAGATTTTAATTTATAGAACGTGTGTCCTCGTAGCGCGGGATTATGCAGCCAATTACGCAGACTAGACGGATACATCTTGATTTCAAAGCTTTCTGCTAGCCAACGCGAAATGGAAGCAAACGAATTACTGTAAAACCGATGAATTATCTCTTCAGCAATTAGCCAATCTGTTGGGTGAGGGGTACATTTAGCATTCTCATTCTTTGTATAACCAAACGGAGGTTTGCCAAAATATTTTAAATTGGAGCGGTAATAGTCGGTTCCGTGTGAGATTCGCTCGGACAATAATCGACTCTCAAATTCTGCCAACCCCGCAATATTATTAATAGTCAACCATCCGAAAGCGGAATTTGTATCGCCTAGAGGGGAATCTAAAATGGTAAGCTTAACCCCGGCTTTTTGAAGTGCTTCTATTGTTTTGTGGATAGAAATAACATTTCTTCCAAGTCTATCTAACCTCGTAACAACTATTTCTGTTGCTACTCCGTTCTTAGCAAGGTTAATAATTTGGTTGAAATTTTTTCTCGTGTCCTTCCTGCCGGACTCAATGTCATATAAGATTTTCTGGGCCCCAGCCTTCTCTAGTCGGTTTATTTGCTGGTCAAGAGCTTCCGTGTCCGCTTGTTGGCGAGTGGACACGCGGGCATAACCTACGCGCATAAGGGGTTTGGGGTGGTTTTTTTTGGATAAAAAAATAGTACCACACCATCCACAAAACTCAAACCCTAATGGGTGTACCCAAAGACTTACCACCTGGAGTAAATAAGACAGGATACGCTATTTTAACAATGGTGTCGAAAGATACGATGCCCGCTTGGGCGGAAGAGGACTTTTTTACTGTTTAGTTATTTGTCAGTAGTTAGTTGTCAGTAGTTAGTTGTCAGTAGTCATTAGTAATAAGCTATTCGACATTTAAATGACATATTTAGCTTCCCCGTCGCACCCGCCCCGCAAAGAGCGCTGTACTCAGCTTAGTGTCGGGATATAAGACGGTTAATTACGAAACGTCTTAGTTCATGCTTTTACCCTGTAAGGGGGAAACATTGAACTAAGACAGTTGAGGAATTAAGAAATATATTAATGCCGCTCTGAACATCAAGCGCGTTGGACTGGAACTGTTTCCAACGATAAAACGCCGTAAAGGGAAAGAACCTGTTGTAGTTAAATCTGTAACAGCGAGTACCTCGCTCGTAAGTTCTGGCAGTATTGCGAAATATACCAGAAGCCTAGACTGTATTCGGTACTCCGAATCAGTGTAGGTAGTTCACGACGGACACTAGTAGCTCATCCCACTCATAGTTATGCAATTTTACCAAAGCGCAAACTAGATGTGGAGCAGTTTACCACAACGGATAACTAACCACTGACAACTAACCACTGACAACGAACAACAAACAATTAACCACTGATAAAGGAGAGAAAAATGGGAGTTCAAGTACTTGACATATCACCCGTCGGGAGAGTCGAAGGTGATTTAGATATCCGCGTAGAAATCGAATCGGGACAAGTCGTCAACGCTTGGACTCATGCCGAACTGTTTCGCGGGTTTGAAGTAATTTTGCGAGGCAAAGACCCGCAAGCTGGGTTAATCGTAACACCTCGTGTCTGCGGTATTTGCGGGGCTTCGCACCTAACTAGTGCAGCTTGGGCGCTCGATACTGCTTGGGGTACAGAGGTTCCGCGTAACGCTATTTTGGCACGTAATTTAGGGCAACTTGCCGAATCATTACAAAGTATACCGCGCTATTTCTACGGGCTGTTTGCAATTGATTTAACGAATGAAAAATATCGACATAGCCCATATTATTTAGAAGCTTGTAAGCGCTTTACCGCTTACACAGGCACATCTTACGAACAAGGTATTACACTTTCTGCCAAACCTGTAGAAATTTATGCTCTTTTTGGCGGGCAATGGCCCCACAGCAGTTATATGGGATATATGGGAAAATTCCTTATATATTAGGGTTTTGAGAAGATATAAATGACGATTCCCTAACTTTTCCTTAAAGGGAGCGATCGCTATAAATGCAAATTCATTTATTTTCCTTAATTAAAAGTCGTTTGATTTCATAAATCATTACCTAATTTTTCCCTAGCGCTCCTAATTTATCTGGGTCGATAATTGTAGAGACATGTATATTTATTTTCTTAATATGGAAATAAAAAGCCGTATTTTTCTCAATATAAATACGTAAATAAAATTATTTTAGTTTCTATAATTACCAATAAAATTGTGTATTTTTCGGCGATTCGCGCTTCTCCAAATCCACTTATTTTCCTCAATTAAAAGTCATTTGATTTTCTAAATCCTACTCTAATTTTTCCCCCAGAACCCAAGCATCCAATCTTTGGAAAATCAGGCGATGCCCTTGGCAACCACTTTGTGGTATCGCTATGGTAAATTTTTAACAGTGCTGCCTACTCGTCCCATCTCACCCCATCCACACTATGAAAATCGAACGATTAAAGGAACTCAAGCAAAAGCTGACCAATGAAGCAGACCTTTCCAATATCTGGTTGTTTTATATGGATCATTTTGCGGATTATCCGGAATTCACTGAACTGGGTGCGCCTGCCCCTAACGAATACTTAGATGCTGTTATCCACAAAACTTGTCAGCAAATGTTTGGCAGGAAAATAACGATTACTGACTTTTTGCCGATCTATATTGCAAAGTATCGGTTCTTTCATGGACCCTTTCAAGCCCAAAGACGTATTGGGGGTGTGATTTATTTCGAGGATATAAAAATTGGGTTACTTGCAGTGTCGGCGGATTATCCCCCTACCGATGCGGTCAAGTATTCACGTTTTTCTGAAGTAGCTCGGCTGCCAGGATTTAGTCGCAACGATTTGAATTGAGAGCAGCACGATACATTAATGTAAATGTTTCCGGCAAAAATAGTACTCCCCATTGCAATCGGAGGGAAGCAATGTCATGAGTTTTAGATATTGGAGTGGGTATTTTAACGATTCGAGCAGATGAGAGCGTTAAAAATGTATATTTTATTGAAGAAACAACTAGTATTCAGATAGGTGAATAACTACTGTGCCTTTGGTATAGTATAAAGGATTGCTCAGTACTATGCCTGAACGAGCAACTTAGAGTGCGGGACTATGGTTTCGCTCTTACAGACGGCAACTCTGTCAGTATAAAAGTAATAGTTATGTATTCATTTATTCGAGTTAGGTATTCTAGGGTGCGTTAGGACGAAGTCCGTAACGCACCAAACCCTTAAAAATGGTGCGTTACCAAGAGCGCTAACACACCCTACGTATCTACGTATCTGTTCAAAAATCAAATAGTAGTCCTATATGTGAGTATAAAATTAATAGTTATGTATTCATTTATTCTAGATAGTTCAAGCAGCTAATAAGTGAGGCAAGCAAAATTAAATATATATTGTCATTGCCACGTAAGGTAGACGTTTCGGTTTCCCGCAGTGTAGCAATCCCAAGGATTTGGGTTTTTCGCAATGTATAAATATTGTTGCATTACCACTTAACACACCAGAAGCAAACCAATTTACGCCTACTAAACAGAATTAACTATGTCTACCAAAAGTAATACCAAGCCCCTTTATATTTTACTAATCAGCATTCATGGGCTGATCCGAGGTCACGATCTGGAATTGGGTCGTGACGCAGACACTGGGGGACAAACCAAGTATGTTGTTGAATTAGCTAAAGCCCTGGCTCTTCAGCCAAATGTCGAGCGGGTTGATTTAGTCACGCGGCGGATCGTTGATGATGCAGTAGATGCCGATTATAGCGCAGTAACCGAATCTCTAGCCGAAAATTTGCAGATAGTTCGGATTGAAGCAGGTCCTGATGCTTATATTCCCAAAGAAGAATTATGGAGCCATCTTGATGGCTTTACAGATCGTTTGTTTACTTGGTTACATGAGCAGCCGCGTTTGCCTGATATCCTCCATACCCACTATGCCGATGCCGGATATGTAGGGGTACGTATTTCCCATTTAACAGGTTTACCACTCATACACACAGGGCATTCTCTAGGACGTGATAAGTTCCGTAGATTTTTGGCATTGGGCATGACTATGGAGGAGATAGAGCAACGCTATCATATGCTGCAACGTATTAATGCGGAAGAAGACACCTTAAGCAATGCAGACCTGGTGATTACCAGCACATACAACGAAATTGAAGATCAGTACAAGCTTTACGATTATTACACACCCGAAAAAATGGCGGTCATTCCACCAGGAACTGATTTGGAGCAGTTTCATCCGCCTTATTTAGGGGGTGAAACTATCGAGTTCAGGGAAACTTTAGAAAAGTTTCTTAGCAATCCCGATAAGCCGATAATTTTGGCATTATCGCGCCCCGATCAGCGGAAAAATATCGTCACCCTGTTAGAAGCTTACGGTCAATCGCTACGCTTGCAGGAATTAGCCAATTTGGTAATTGTTGCAGGTAATCGGGATGATATTCGAGAATTGAACGAAGGCGCTCAAAGTGTTTTAACCGAATTATTGTTAGTGGTGGATTGCTACGAGCTTTATGGCTGTGTTGCCTTGCCAAAACATCATACTTCTAAGGAAGTAGCGGATATTTATCGATTAGCCGCCGCTTCAAAAGGTGTTTTTGTCAATCCCGCTCTCACCGAACCTTTTGGCTTAACCTTACTCGAAGCTGCGGCAAGTGGATTGCCATTGGTTGCGACAGAAAATGGTGGACCTGTAGATATTATTGGCAATTGTGAGAATGGTATATTAGTTGACCCTTTGAATGGAAGTGCGATCGCTGAAGCTTTATTGACGATTCTCGAAGATTCGACGCTTTGGGAGCAATATTCTAAAAATGGTTTAAAAAATGTCGCTAAGTTTTATTCATGGGATGCTCATGCTCAAGCCTACTTAAGAAAAATTCAACCCTTAATATTGCAGCATGAACCGTCATCAAAACCGACACCTCCACCCAAAGAAGGTAGCTATCGAAAACGGGTTCTTGTTACCTCTATCGATAATACGTTGTTAGGGGATGCTGAGGGATTATCGCAATTCGTACAAGTAATTCGCCAACATCAAAGGGAATTTTTGTTTGGGATCGCCACAGGTCGGCGGTTCGATTCAGCCCTAAAACTTTTCAAATTCCATAATATTCCAACCCCTGACATTTTAATTACCAGTTTAGGTACAGAAATTTATTACCCCCCACAACTGACTGCCGATGTTGCTTGGAATCACCATATCGATCGTGGGTGGACACCCCAAGTATTACGGCGCATTATCGATCCATTACCTGGTTTGCAACCGCAACCTAAAAACGAGCAAAGTCGCTTTAAGGTTTCTTATTATTATGATGCGGACATCGCACCATCATTAGAAGAGATTTTGACTCTATTGCGCCAACAAGAATTATCCGTTAATACAACACTTTCATTCGGTCAGTATCTCGACTTTGTACCCGCAAGAGCCTCTAAGGGTCAAGCATTACGCTATGTGGCAAAACAATTGAATATTCCCTTAGAGCGATTTTTGGTTAATGGCGGGTCTGGCGGCGATGAAGATATGTTACGCGGCAATACTCTGGGTGTAGTCATTGCTAATCGTCACAGGGAAGAACTGTCGGTCTTGACCAATACTGAGCGGGTTTATTTTGCTGAGGGTGCCCATGCATGGGGCATTTTGGAAGCGATTAAGCATTATGATTTTTTTAATTTGTGACATGGCTTAATAGTTTAATTTTAGCCGCTTGCGCGTCTACTCTTAGGCAACAATAGAACTAGAGGATTCTAGTACATAACGGCGAAATCAACCATTTTAAAGAAACAAAAAGCTTCTAAAATAAGTTTTATACCTTCTGACTTCTGCCGACCTGTATTAGGATAATTTAAGATACTATGTACGAACAAATTTCTCACTCACTATTAAATTTTATACTGGATGATTTAAAACCGGAAATTCGTCGGCAAGATTTGCGGCATTTTTATACTCGTCTCGGTGCGAACTTTTACGCCATTCATTCGCTGTTTTTTACACTATACGGACACCGCGATGATTTTAAGGTGCAAATGTTACGGCTAGTTGAAACAATGGCGAAAGGCTATATCGATCGCTCTCAAGAGTTAGAGATGCTGGATATTCAACGCGAACAAGACCACAATTGGTTTTTGTCTCAAAAATGGGTAGGGATGGCTCTGTATTCCAACGGTTTTGCAGAAAACCTTCGAGATTTAGAGAACAAAATCAGCTATTTTCAAGAGCTAGGCATCAATATGGTGCATATTATGCCGATTTTGATGTGTCCTACGGGTCAAAGTGATGGGGGCTATGCCATAAGTGATTTTAGACAAATTGACGATAGAGTTGGCGATTTAGAAGATATTCGCCGTATTGCTAAGGAGTTTAGAAAGCGCGATATTTTGCTGGTTCTGGACATTGTACTCAATCATACTTCTGACGAGCATGAATGGGCTAAAAAAGCAATCATGGGCGATCGCAGTTTTCAAGATTACTATTATATTTTTGAAAACAGAGAAATCCCTGATATGTTTGAGGAAAACATGCCAGAGGTTTTTCCAGAGACAGATCCGAGTAATTTTACTTGGAATGCCGAGATGTCTAAATGGGTGATGACGGTTTTCCATAGTTATCAGTGGGATTTAAATTACAGCAATCCCAGAGTTTTTATTGAAATGCTCGACATTATTCTTTTTTGGGCAAATCAAGGTGTGGATGTTCTCCGACTCGATGCTGTTGCTTTTTTATGGAAAAAGATCGGTACTTCTTGCCAAAACGAGCGCAACGCGCATTTAATTTTGCAGTTAATGAAAGATTGTTGTCAAGTGGCTGCGCCCGGTGTGTTGTTTATCGCCGAAGCGATCGTTGCCCCTGTTGAAGTAATTAAGTATTTCGGTGAAGATGCGATCGCTGCCAAAGAATGCGAGATTGCCTATAACGCGACTTTAATGGCATTATTATGGGATGCAGTCGCAACTAAAAACACTAAGTTACTTTACCAAGGCATAAAAAGTTTGCCTAACAAATTAGAACGCGCTACTTGGCTAAATTATGTGCGTTGTCATGATGACATTGGTTTGGGTTTTGACGATTTTGATATTCACGCAGCCGGTTATGAACCGAGGGCACATAGAAAATTTTTAGTTGATTATTTAACAGGTAGGTTTGATGCATCATCATCTAGGGGATTGATGTTCATGGCGAATGAGGCTACGGGAGATGCGCGTATTTGTGGATCGTTAGCTTCTTTGGTTGGACTAGAATCTGCGTTGGAAACTGCTGATGAGTATTTGATTGCCCTTGCAATTAATAGAATTCTATTATTGCACGCAATTATTCTATCTTTTGGAGGAATCCCCCTTATTTATAATGGCGATGCGATCGCTGTACTCAACGATTACAGCTATATTGATGACCCAAGCAAAAGTAATGACAATCGTTGGGTACACCGTCCTAAAATCGATTGGGAAAGAGCAGAATTACGCAAAAAACAAGGCACGGTGCAATACAGGGTATTCAGTGCTATGAAAAAACTGATTGCTATCCGTAAAGAAATTTCGGCATTTGCTGATTTTAATAACCGCGAATTGCTGCAAATAGACAATGAAAACTTGCTATGTTTTATTCGTTTCAATCATCAACGTCCATCAGAAAAAGTCCTGGTCGTTGCTAACTTTGATGCAAATCCGCAATCCTTGAATTTAGAGTCACTTAGAAATACGGGCTTCAATGTTTATGGTAAGTTTGTTGATTTATATAGTGGTATAAAGCCAGAGCAATCTGATAGTCACATTACTCTACAAGGATATGAATTTTACTGGTTGACAGAAACATAAAAAGCTTAGTTACCAATTTTAGTTCAAGCTTTTAGTGTTTATTATCAAGTCCGACTGATTACTTATAAAAAAATATGTTGATGTAGGTTGGGTGGAACGAAGTGAAACCCAACATAATTGTTGGGTAACGCTATTCCCTACAACGCCACTTGCTACAACGGGGGGAACCCCCGCGAACTCGTTAGGCTCCCCAAACTACTTTAAATATAAGTCTTTAACCGGACATGATATAACAGCACCCTTAAACAAGAAATAGCGTATTACCTAGCAATATTGCATTCCAGCCTGCGTTTGCATCCGCACGCTGGAAAACCACTTCCATCCGATCCTTGTCCTCAATTACCTTATCCTAATGATTTCTCCTCTTTATATCACATCTCAAAATTCCGAATCGCAAACTCCTATTGCTCTCGATTGGCCTAGTAAAGAAACAATATTAGCTCGCGCTAGCATTGTGGGAGAACGCATCGGCATCAAAGACCTCGAAGATACCGCTCCGCTAGCAACTAATCCTTTAATCATTAGAGCGGGTGCGACTGGCTGCGCCGCCATCCTGCGTTACGGTGTCATCGTCACCTTTAACCTTACCGCCGAGGAAGAGAGCGAATTCCTTAAAAGTCTTCAGCCTCTCGTCCGCGAACCCATCCTAGCCGGAAACTCGGAAAAACTGCCAATAGCGTTCCACCCTCAAGCCAAAGAGCGTCTCGAAGGTAATGTCCTTTGGCTGCAAGAATTTACTGCCGAACGCTTACAGATCGTAGCCGAAGCTTTGGGCAAAAGTGTTGTCCTTGACTATTATGAAACGGAAATGTCGAGCTTATTTGGACGCATCAAACCCTTTACCACCGCTATTCAAGGAAAAAATCTTCGTCCGCCCAAGGAAAAAGAATTACTCAGCTATATTAGTAGTACGCTGCTCATCCAGCAAAAAATGCTTGGTATTGTTGAAGTGGGTGAAAAGCCGAACCCGATCTGGGACTATCCTCAGTTAGACCGATTATATTTGCGTTTGGAAAACGAATACGAACTGCGGGAAAGATTAATCGCTTTAGAGCAAAAGTTAGCCCTGATTTCTAAATCCGTAGAAACTGTCTTGGCGATTTTGCAACGTGACAGTAGCTACAGGGTGGAATGGTACATCGTCATTTTGATCGTTGGGGAAATCTTCTTGTCGATTTATGACATATGGACTCGGCACTAGCTACATATGCTGACGCGGCGCTAAGTCTGAACTTATGCAATATTGCAAGGGGGAAGTTTGGGAATTGGTGGATGATAAGCTTAAGTTTTTCTTCGAAATATTTAACGGCTCAAATCAGCGGCAGCAGATCGCTTCAAGCCCAGCACTTGCTCCCGCTGGCGGTTGTGTGCTGCTGTAGCCATTCAACGAATGTATCACGCTTTATTCTGCCTGATGCCACTGCCAAAACAGTTTTTTCTTGGTCGTCCACGCTAGCACTAATTTCCATTCCGGTTATTTGAGTAAAGTGTAGTGGTTTCTTTTGAATCAGCACGAACTGCCACCCCTGGATGCCGCATTAGCTCAAATACAGCATTATTGTAGTGATTGATTGTCATTTCAGCAATTTTAATCACTTTTATTATAAACTTTCATTAACTTATCTAAATTTTAATCTTCGCTTACGCGAGCGCATTTGTAATTATATCGACTACGTTCGTAACATGAGATTCTTCCCTTCGGTCAGAATGACAAGTTATAATTTGTGATGTTGAGGTAACAAAGTACCCTAATCCTTACCGTAGTTAAAAAATATTTAACTGTCATGCTGACGTAAGGAAGCATCTCTCGATCGATTTGCTTGGGCTGGAATTAGTCTCGTTTACCTCAATGGAGGGAGTTCCTCACCAGTTCCGAAGTATATTTATTTTATACTGTGGAAATAAAAATTCGGGTTTTTCTCAATATAAATACGCAAACAAGATTATCTGAGTTTTAATAGTTACTAATAAAATTGGATATTTTTTGTCCCTGCGGGAATATCGCAATTTTTTTCCTGTGGTTTGCGGCTTTAATTAGCACGCTTCGGGCGGCAGCCACTCAGAAGTGAGTATCGCTTCGGGGATAGGAAAATATTTGGCAGTTTGGAAATTAGTGGATGATAAGCTTAAGTTTTTCTCAAGGATATTTAACGGCTAAATTGAGTGGCGGCTAGCACCTGGGAGCATCACGACCCTTGCGCTCGTCCCCGTCCGCTCCAACGTTTTGTTCGACCGCGTCTCGACAAACTCACAACTTCTCTACCGCTTTCGGCTTGCTGTTTTTGTAAATCAGCAAAGATTGCTTTCAAGTCATGATTGAATGACCGAGAGTACTCTTCACGAATTTTGTGAATCTCTTCTACAATTTCATCCTGCAACATAATCAACCTTCAAGAAGTTCATAGGGTGTACAAAGAATCGGTAACTCGTATCCAAAATCAAGACTAATCTCTGCCAATTTTCCTTGAATTTGGGCATTGGCAATGTGCTTGCAATTCCATGTCAGCAGGTAATCCATTCCATGAACGGTCGCGGCTGCAATATGAATAGCATCAACATCAGCTTTTGAGGGAAGGTTACTGCGTCCTAAGAATTGTTCTGCTAAATCTAGTACTGACTGGTTCAGTTCCAGTAACGGAAAGTCGCGAAGGATATCTAATCGTCGAGATGCCATTTCAGCGTCTCCTTGGGCTACTTCTTTTAGGACGGCTTGGGATGTGTAGAGATTAAAGACACTACGGCGCGTATCCCACCACTCTCGCGTTACTTGAGTGTTTGCAACTAGGACAAGGTTCCTACTCGGTCGAGCAGTGAGGTAGCCTAGTATGCTGGTTTCAATGTAGACAGTTTCACTCATGCACGGCAGATCGCAAGCCCTTTTTATTCTAACTCATACTATTGCTTGTCGTTTGATTTTATAAATCATTACCTAATTTCTCCCTAACACTTCTAATTTATCTGGGTTTGGTAATTGTCGAGCGATGTATATTTATTTTCTCTAGATGTAAATAAAAAGCCGGGTTTTTCTCAATGTAAATACGTAAACGAGTTTATATAAGTTTTAATAGTTACTAAAAAAATGAATATTTTTTCTGCGATCGCAATAGGATTGGTGGGAGGTATGGGGGAGTTTGGAAATTGGTGGATAATAAGCTTAAGTTTTTCTCAAGGATGCTTAACGGTGAAGTTGTAGGCCAAATACAGAAAATCTGTGCAACTCAACAAAAAAACTAGTACGTTCCTCTGCGACACGATTGCTATACAGCGGCTTATCTCTTTCTCCAGCATCTACTAAGTTTTTTGCGAGGACTGAATCAAACTGCATAAATTAATTCTACTGGCAGTTCAAGAATACTATCAGGGAGATAATTTAGAGGATTTCCGTAGAGATAGATATCATTTCTCAGCATAGATAATTTACCTATATTTTCTGGCAAACCAGTCAACTGATTATTTTGAATTTCTAAATTTTCTAGCTGATGCAAGTTACCTATACTCTCTGGCAGTTGGGTTAACTGATTTCTATTGGCAATTAGCTCTCGCAAATTTCTCAGTTCACCGATACTCTCTGGCAAAGAAGTTAGACATCCATCCTCAAGCACCAAGACAGTTAATTGATGCAATTTCCCAATAGTATCTGGCAAGCAGTGTAGCTTTGAGTTACCACTAATTTTCAAATAATCTAAATTACTCAGTTCTCCTAACATATCGGGTAGTCAATGAATAGCTGTGCTATCGACTATGAGTTCTCTTAGAGACGCAAGTTGTCCAATAGTATCAGGACCAAAGAAAATATACCTAGGGTGTGTGTTAGCTCTTGGCAGGGCACCATTCTTAAGGAGAGGCGTGCGTTACGAAAGGAAACTTTCACCAAACGCACCTTCTTGTCGATCGCCCAAAATCCCGATCAACTCTGAACCATGATTTTGCTGACGCGCAAGTTGTAATTCCTCTTCAGAAGGCAATTCGTCATAATAAACGAAGTACACCACCCCGATGGGCATCCCGGTGGGGTCGTTTACCCACACCTCAACCCGGTGGTCGGCGGGGCAATTGTCTAACACCTCCCTCACGGGATCGACCTCGTGCGGGAGAAACATCCCCGTAGCGATCGCAGTTGGGAGCGAAGTTCGCAGAAGTTATGGCTAAGTACCCACCCCGCATTGCAGTTCGGGCTGAGGATCTTGCTGATAGCATGGTTTCCACTTTTGAGGGGGCGTTTGTGATGATGCGCGTGCTGAGAGAACCCACGCAACTTAGTCAACAACTCTCACACTTCCGAAATTATGTTGAACTACTTTTTTTGTCGGTGTAAGTAGGTCGGCGTTAAAAATCGTAGTTATGTCAAGGGAGTAGGCATCGATGCGATCGCAACTTTTTCGTCTAAAATTTTTAAAGTGAGAAGATATAAATCCCACATTCCGCACCCCAGTTTGTAGCACTCGGTTATCATTGAACTACATTACATAAAAAAGAGTAAAATAATACTTATTTTCAAATGTTTAAAAATGGTAGGGCGGGTGCTGCCTTTCAAGCAGATGACATTGAATATCAATAAGTTGAAATGAATAATCATTAAGATTCAAACAAGTATTTATACTTAAAATATAGATAAATCTTATGTTTACTCCTTGATTATATGGACAAAAGTTATAGTTCAGACAATAAAAAAATGAAAATAAACATGATGATTAAGAGCTACAAGTAAGAGTTGAATAGCTCTAAAAAATAAATATATGAATAGTAATGTTAATTAATTCACGCTAACATCGATAGTATTGGTAACATTCATCAGGAAAAAAACTGAGTATAAATTGCCTGTAATCTGTAAGATTAGATATTTCTTTTTCATCATTTAAAGCTATTAGGTGGATAGATTGAAAGCATTGGAATATCCATCTTAATGTGGGACGCTCCGTAGCCTTACCTAATTGGTTTTTAATAGTCAATTTTGATAAGGAGAGAGCCGCACGCATTTGTCGCTGTGCAAGAGTATAAACTAACAAACATAACGACATTATCATAGAAGCGTGTTTCTATTCTTTTTGGAGTTTTAAGAAAAATACTATCTGCGAAAAACAAAGGGTCTTTAAGAAAGCCAAACCCTCTCTCACAGCACTGTTGCACTTTATATTCAGAAATCATTTCTGAGTTGCTGAGTATATTTTCATCTAAAATATTTGTAGCAAGAATGAAACGTCCAGCACTTTGAATTTCTGAGCTAATAGCAGCTTCATTTTTTGAGAACGTTGCGGATACTTGATACAAACATTCTTGGTTTTCAGTTTTACCGCATATTTTTTCGTTAACATTAATGTTATCTAAATTATAGTATTTAAATTGTTTAGATAATTTCAATGCTGCTTTCATTGCATCTTGATGGCAATTAAACTGTTCTCTGTATAATTTTTTCAATTGCGAAATTGCACTAACTTCTAATTTTTGGATTCTTTTTTCTAATTGACGTAAGTCAGATTTCTTTCTTTCCTCACTTTCGACTACTAACCATCTTTGTTCAATGGTTGCGTAACTACTTCTTTTAACTGTATATGAATAACCCTTTATTTGACTTTCTATTAATTCCGAGTCGCCTATGCCTGAAACCAATCTTTTAGCTTCAGCTAGCGATAACGGTACGCGAGATAGCCATTTAATTCCAGATAATAATTGTATATTTGCCGCAGTATATAACGCGCTATCTGCCACCATCAAACTATTAACTTCAATCGTATTTTTAAAATCAACTAGTATTTTTGCAAAGCTTGCAGAATCTGCTTCATTTCCAGATGCTGATTTGAAAAAAATTGGTATATCTCCATCTCCAGAACATATTAAATCAACAATAAATTGTTTTAAATCTGGTCTGTGGTGAGACAGCGCGTTGCGGGGGTTCCCCCCGTTGTAGCGACTGGCGAACCCGAAGGGTCACGAGAATAACCGTATGTAATTTTAATCTCTTGTGGCTCAGTAACTTCTACTATTTCTAATTTATTTACATCAATTTCACCGGAATTACTAATATTTATATCTGTTGAACTAGTTGTATATTGACCATGTAGATGAAAGGACGAAGAATCAAGATGGTTAGACAATAGCGATACTTCAAACTTTTTAACTGTATTTAAAGCAATAGCTAAAAAAACGTTACTTAATCCTTTATTAAATAATTTATCCATTGTCCTACCCAATTTATCATCATTTAAATATTTAGGTTTTGCTCCTGCCCCAATTAAATGCTCATAAGCTCGGTCAAAAAACTTTGAAAACATATATAATGGTGCTGAGACAAAGCCTAAACCATTTAAAATCATTGCTTTTACTACATGACCAGCACTAATTTTTTCTGCAACATCTTCTCCTAACAATTCATTGATTATTTCTACTAAACCAATAGAATCAATAATTCCTGCGACTATACCCAAGTGGTCAATGCGAGTGAACTTCAATCTCTTTGAGAGTAGACATAATACCCTGCCAAATGTAAAAATACCTCCACTTTATTTTCACATTTTGTGCGACTGAAAATTTGTTTCTTTTACCTGGCTTTATACCAATAAGAACGTTTAAACGTAGCCTTATCAACTATCCGGATTATTTAATACATAAGTACTAAAATAAATTAGTGGATAAACTTAATGCTACTAATTCTTATTTGTCTTCAAGAAAACAATCCCGCTTTGTAGTTTTAATGTACTACTTGCGATACCGAAGGTTGCCAAGGGCATCGCTTGTAAATTTTCGCAGCTATGGGGTGCGGAATGTGGGATAAATAGATATCTCCGGAAAAGATGTAGAGACGCGTTCGCGTAGTGTGCCCGCAGGGCTTAATTTCGCGTCTCTGGAAAGGATTTTGGGCAACGCAGAATTAATTTTCACAAGATGTCTAATGTAAATACGTAAACAAGATTATCTGGGTTTTAATAGTTACTAGCAAAAGTGAATATTTTTTATGCGATAAGCAAAGTTTAACGCCAAGGGATTGTCGTGTGGTTGGAGACTTTGAGGTTTGATCTTTTGAGCGATTGTCGGCAAATCAAATTACTCCAAGTCCAAAACGCAAAGCGACTGCCTAGCCATCTGTTTGTACTCATTCAAGCCCGACTTCAGCGCAAATTCCGCAATGTTTATGGCATAAGAAGCGGCCAGTTCAGTCACATGCTCTGCCATCTCCGGCCAAATACGCCCGCCCGCTTTAGCGTATGCCGAGATCAGCTTAATGAGAGCGTCTTTACCAAATATGCGGTAATGGGCAACAAAATCAATCGCCGGGTCAGTGACGGCTGCTTCAGTCCAGTCAATAAAGCCAGTCACCTGTGCCTGTGCATCAATAAGAATATGCCCAGCATGTAAATCACCATGAGTTAACACCGTTTCTTTCGGCCAAATCTCATCCCTTTGGAGCCAGTATTGCCACCGATTCCACAACTCTTTACCAACACCAAACTCGCTCTTCACTGCATCCATCCTCCGCTTCATCGCAGCACGTGCTTCTTCGGCAGTCTCAACGGGAAGACCCACTGCACGCGCTTTCTGAACGCTAACTTGATGAAGAGAAACCATACCCTTAGCCAGCGATTCATGGAATTGATCGGGCACATTAGCTTCGTCAATTTCCCACACATAGGCTTTTGCTTCTAAATTAATCGTGCCCGTCGGCACACCGTTTAATGCCCTATAAGCGATGAGTTCATCCGTGGAAACAGTCCATAGCGGCACTTCCACGGTTAGAAGAGGAGCAATCAGTTCTAGCGTGCGTTTTTCCTTATCCACCGACAGCAGAACATCCTCTCGTCTAGGAAGACGCAAAACCCAGCGTTTTCCCTCAGTGTCCGTTGCCAACACGACTTGAAAGTCAAGACCTGACTCATTAAATTGTAGTGAACCTTTCTCAATGCTCAAACCGTGCTTATGGGCTAACTCAAGCACTTCTTGCTGTGATTTTATCATTTTTTTGATCGTGTTTACACGACTAGCTATTATACAGAAACTTTCCGGATAACTAATAGAAAAGCGTTAAACAAGTACGAAAAAAACACAATGATGTAATAAAACGTAAAATCACCCTAAACCACATATTCTACTCGTTGCTCCCCGACCCTAACGATAATTTTTTACTCACTGTTACATAGTTCTGTTTATTTACACCGATTTACTTATCTAGGTTTTAATAGTTACCAATATAAAGTGGATATTTTTTATGCGTTAAGCAAAGCTTATCGCTCCTGGCGTATCGCATTTGTAATTATATCGACTACGTTCGTAACATGAGATTCTTCCCTTCGGTCAGAATGACAAGTTATAATTTGTGATGTTGAGGTAACAAAGTACCCTAATCCTTACCATATTTAACTGTCATGCTGACGTAAGGAAGCATCTCTCGATCGATTTGCTTGGGCTCATGCCCACCTACTTAGCTACTTACTTCTCTATTATCTGCCTTTTGAAAAATAGGACATAAGTGACAGTGAACCAGTCATAGGACATCAACCAATTCCCACCCGTCTCTGCCTCTCCTTGCACATAAGACCTGCACTGCTTGATATTTGGCTCGGAGTTTGAAAACTCCCCCCACTGTTTCCACACTATATTCCCAACATCGCATTTCTGACATTGCTTATCTTTTTATTGATACACTGCATCTTAACACTTGCGTGGTGGTGGTAAAGGTATTCGCAGTTCTCTATATTTTTAAAATATTTTAGCGAGATAAAAAACAAAACCATGTAATAAAACGCAAAATCACCCCAAACCATATACCCTATTCTCCAACCCTAACTATAATTTTTTCATCTACCAAACTATCTAAATTTTAATCATTATTCTGAAATTTCAATCTCTCAACTTCTAGCCTTAACTTTTCACTTTCCATCCGTAACGCCAATATTTCATTTTTCTGTAATTCAATTAGTGACTTTTGACTAATTACCTCACCAAAAGCTTTTTTACGGTTTTCAATGCCAAACCAGCGCTGGTAGGTTTTTGTATGTTCGTCAGCGGTATGACCTAAGTTATCAGCAGCAGCTTTAATGGGTATTCCCTGGAGGTGCGATCGAATCGCGCAAGCATGACGTAAATCGTAGGGTTGGAATTCGATGCCAACTTTTCTAAACCATCTCGATATATCTCTCCGCATCCAATTAATATTTTGCACCGATGCGATTTTTGCAACTTTTTTGTCTAAAATTTTTAAAGGTTGGGGATTTTTTAAATCGAATAATTTTATCCATTCGGGTACAAAGGGGATAACTTCCCGATATCCGGTTTTGGTGTCTTTATGGACTTTCCAAGTATTATCGAGATTTTGGGGAGATACCCACCAATTAATATCTGGTTGCACAAATAATTCCCTCGGTCGCAAACCAAATGTTGCTAGCATTCCATATACCCAACGCCACATTTCCCAGGTATCGGTTTCTTCGCAGATATTTGTATTTTTTCGGTTGAGGGCGAATTTATCAAATAGTACATAAGAACTAACTATTTTCTCTTCGTCGGGAATTTCTCGATATGCAGGGGTAACACTATCCCGCTTCACGTCGAGAGTAAATCCTAGCTGAAAGGTTTTAATAAAAACAGAAACGACTGCAATCAGTTCGTTTTTTTTATTTCCCCGCGATGCATTAATAATTTCTTCAAAATTATTTTTTAGTGCTAAAGATTCAAGTAAAAAATTCCTTTTAATAACAGATGTATAGTTCAAAAAAGTGTTTTGACTAGTTATAGTTTTCTGACGATTTTTATAATAATTTTCCTCAAATTTCTCTAATAATTCTCCAATGGTTTTTATCTCTTTGTCTCTATATTTAATTCCTAAATACTTCTGATTCCACTCGAACGTATGACGAGCAATTAATTTACCTAACTCGTAACTTTCTTCAATTGCGGTTTTGAGTCCCTCTAAATTTGCTGGTATCCCCAAGGATAAATCGTACTGCTTTTTCCCCTTCCCCAAGCGATCGCGCTTCCCTCGACTCCCTGCGTCCGTATCGCAATCGTCCGGTTTCAACGGTAGGGTAGCCCGTAACTGGAGGGAATTGCCAGTTTGTTTGATGCTAACTCTTACCCGATCCCTTTTTAAATTAGCATTTGCTTCGACTAACTTCTGCTCAAATACTTCCTGATAGTGTAATTCTGTCGCTCTAATTTTCGCCATCGTTCCTTTATAACTACCGTCTGTGGTGTTTTGCGGCTCAAAATCCGCAAACTGGGTCTCGGAACAAGTCGGTGAAATTTTTATGTAAATCTTTATCTGTAGATGCGCTAATGCAATTATCCTAGTTGTGATTTTGCCCGCTCCCGTTCCCTTAATATTCCCTTATTTATAAGCTGGGATGGTGAAAATAAAATGTTATATGACAACTAAAGCCTAATAAAACAAGTTATTCACAAACATTTTGAGAATACCACCGTTCCCACAGCAGTTATATGGTGCCTGGAGGCGTGATGTGTGCCCCGACTTTAACCGACGTGACTCGCGCTTGGGCAATTCTCGAATATTTTCGCCGCAACTGGATTGAAGCAGTATGGTTGGGATGTTCGTTGGAACGTTACGAAGAGATTCGCACTTACGACGATTTCATGGCTTGGCTGAATGAAAAGCCCGAACATTGGAATTCCGACTTGGGGATTTATTGGCGAATGGGTTTGGATATTGGATTGGATAAATTTGGTGCGGGTGTCGCTCAGTATGTAAGTTGGGGTTATTTGCCGCATGAGACGAAATACCAAAAACCCACCATTGAAGGGCGAAATGCGGCGATGATTATGAAGAGTGGTATGTATGATGGCCACAGCGATACTCATACATTGATGGAACAGGGATTCGTGCGCGAGAATATGACCCACTCGTGGTATGAAGAATCCGATACCGATATTCATCCAAGCGATCGCACAACCAAACCCAGTCCCAACAATAAAAAAGATTTCGATAACGCCTATTCGTGGTCAACTGCGGTACTGCACCAAAGCCAAGGTAGACTCGAAGCAGGACCACTTGCCCGTCAACTCGTGGCAGGTGGCAAACACGGCGAGTCTTGGCAACATCACGACGGATTTATCCTCGATGCCTTCAAAAAAATGGGTGGTGCTAGCGTCCACCTGCGGCAACTTGCACGAATGCACGAAATCGTCAAACTCTATCGCCAAGCCGAACACTGCTTGCGCGAATTTCGTCTTAACGATGACTGGTATATCAAACCCCAACAAAAAGACGGACGCGGTTGGGGTGCGACTGAAGCTGCACGCGGCGCACTGTGTCATTGGATTGATATCCAAGGAGGGAAGATTAAAAATTACCAAATCATCACCCCTGGCAATTGGAACATCGGACCCCGCGATAGCCAAGGCTCTTGCTTAATGGCACTATTGTTGACGAGCTAACTCACAGGTTTCGGAAAAATCTTCAACATTTATTGCTTGCCGTAATTACCAATTTGACACATAACTTTATACTTCAGTGTACCTTGTACTTACAGTAAAGTTACAGCAACGTTGAGCCTTATGGATTTGTTTTTGGCTTGACACTCATAAATTAAATGCGATCGCACCAATACTAGAGTAAGCAATTTTGAGTTTATCTTAAAGGCAACATCATGATATCAACATTTATTACTCGATTTCACAGAAATTGTCAGTGTTTTGGATCGCAGCATCAAAAGTATATTTTTTATACGGTCAATTAAATAGAAACACATAAACAGTTTCCTTGAAAGCGATCGCTAATAGCCAAAATGTTAAATCAGATGCCGACACTACCAAACATAATGCATGTTCACAGATTCTATATGTATATGGCTGTAGAGAATACAATTAGCCGTGTAGCGGTTCAATGGAAGCCAGAGCCGCATTTACAACGCAACATAGTTTTGTATAAAAATCAACACGACTATTTTGCAGAACTACTAGATCAAGGGAACGAGCAAGGGATAGTGCTATTCTGGCTGGATATGGCGTTGAATAATTATCCTGTAAAACAAAATTGGGAACCAGAAAACCGAGTTAAAATAGCATGGCAACATTTGAGCTTGTATTGTGAAGAAAGTTGCTACCGTGCGGCTTCGCAAATGTGGAAGGAGAGCAAACATAAATGCTGGGAAGAATATATTTTCCTTGCTAGGTGTCTAATCTACAATACTGAAAAGTTTCGGGCAATTTTGGCGAAGTACGACCCCAGTCATTCTTTGCTTTATACATATATAACTGAAGTTTTGCGAAAAACGATTAAAGATGAGGGTGCAATTGCTAAGTTCTCAAAATGGCGGTTGTTGTGTAAAAAAAGCAGCAAAGAACTCAGCGAAGCTCTAATTAGATATGGAAGATTTGAGCCAGATATTTCCAGATTTTTGTTTGCCCGTAAGTATTTTAAGCAAGTTTATCAAATCAATAAAAGCCAAAATCCCGCAACTCGAAGCGGACAACGTTGGGTTGAACCGGACAGTAATGACTTTCAAGAAGCAGCCCAATATTACAATGGGGAAAAGTATCTGGCTTTCGCACCCCATCAAGTCGCTGTTGGTCGTGATGTAACAGGGGAGGAATTGCAAGGCTGGATGGAAATTTGTATTGCGGCTTTGCAAAACTATCCCAACTCGATTAATCCTAGTATTTCACTCGAAGTGGTAAGCGCCGATGGACGTGAAATTGAATTGGATGGGGTTTATCATCCGGTTTGTCATCTGGAATTTGAAGATTTGACGCCGGAACCAGAAAGTATTTGGAAGCAAACCGAACCTATATTACTGACTGAGTTATTAGCACTCAATTCCGAGCAACAGGAAATATTGTACCTTTATTATGGATTGGGATGGAATCAAAAACAAATTGCTGTAAAATTTGGAGTAACTCAAGGTGCGATCGCACGACGTTTACAAACCATTGAAAAAAAGTTAGTCAATACTTTGTATACTTTAAAACGTCCGGCACAATGGGTGACATCATACATTACAACATGGCTGGAGTCTAATTACGAAACTCCCAGGCATACTGATTTAATTCATGTTACCTTGGTTGCGGCAATTAAAAAGCTGGATGTGCAAGCAAAAAACTTGCTGCACCTTTACTATGGGCAAAAATTGAATGCGAACGTAATTAGCGATCGCTTGAATATTAGTCTTGATGAAGTAACAGAATATTTACAAAAAGCCCAATGTCAGTTAGAAAGTGCATTAATTCACGAAATTGACGCGATGCTGAAAAAATTTCTAAATAAATGGCTGCACAAAAGCTATAAGCATAATGCTTTCAAGCCATGTCAAAATATATTAGAACCAATTTGTTAGATAAAACTTTGTATATTATTGAATTCATCGATTGTATGATGTTAGTTATGATTGATAGATTTTTATTTAGTGCTCTTTTATGATGAAATGAAAATAACTGTAGGTTGGGTGGAGCGATAGCGTAACCCAACATTCGTCCTTAAATTGTTGAATTACGCTCCGCTCCTTATGTGCGACAACAGGGGAACCCCGCAACGCAGTGACTCGCCAACCTACATTTAAAGCAATGATATCAACATTTTGGATTTTTATTTGATCGGAGCGTTATTTATTGGTAAGGGCTTAAAGCATATTTACAAGTTTTGATATACTTGTGTTTATGCCCACTTACTTAGAGACTATTAATTTTAATTCAATATTTTAAAATAGGTGATTTAGATGTGCGATAATAACAAATTAGAAGTGAATTTCAGCAATAAATTAAAATTACATATCTCCATAATCAAACAACAGGAAGCTTGGGAAAAAGCGAAAATACATTCTAATGGTCTTGCTCGTTATAATACATACCTCAATAGTATTTGCCTTTATGCTTTTTACGACTGGTTAAGCGATTATCTAGGAGAAGAATCTCTACCTACGCTTAAATTTTTTCCTAATGAAGATAATTTACCTAGTATTTGGGAATTAGTGAATGGAAGTGCGATTCAAATTGGAACTCAGCGATTAGTAGTTATCCCCATAGAAACAGACATAGCAACAATACCTATACCCCAAGAATGGGTAGATATTCCTAATTGGGCAGGAGATTATTACATTGTAGTCCAGGTAGATTTAGAAGCAGACACAGATGCTTGTGGTTTGAGCTTGTGTGGCTTTACAACTTACCGACAGCTTAAAAATTTAGCTGATTATAACGAACGCGATCGCACTTACATATTACCCGCAGAGCAATTAACTGAAAACATGAGGGTAATGCAGGTAATACTAGGTTTGAAAATGCGTGAAGAAATCGCTGAGTTACCAACTTTATCGAATGAAGAAGTAAATAATTTCTTAAAATTGTTAGGGGATAATTCGATTTATTCGCCTCGCTTGCGAACTGATATACCATTTGTAAAATGGGCTGCGCTAATTAGTAATAATGAATGGCGACAAAGGCTGTATCTACAACGAACTTCTCGCATTGTTGATGTTAATAAAATCCCAAATGTTAATAACTTAAACCAATGGATTCAAAATATTTTCGATAATGGTTGGCAATCTCTGAGTTCAATTCTCGATTCTAGTTCTGATTTAGCATTTAACTTTCGACACCAGGAACTTACTGTTAGTAGTGAATTATCAATTGCGGGAATTAAGTTAATTGATTTGGGTGTAGCATTAGGAAATCAAGCTCTAGCGTTGCTCGTTGGATTAACTCCCGAAACTGACGAAGAAGTTGCTATCCGCGTTCAATTACATCCGGCTCGTGGCCAAATATATCTTCCAGAAAATGCTAAAATTGCTCTACTTTCAACAACAGATATAATACTTCAGGAATTTGCATCACGCACGCAGGATAACTTTATTCAACTAAAGCGATTTACTTGTCAAAGAGGTAGAACATTTAAAATTAGAGTTATTTTCGAGGAATTTAGCGTGATTGAAACATTCACAATCGAACCCCTGAAAAATATAGCTTAAAATGTTAAATATGAGTCAATACGGTTTAGTTAAGAATGAGATCCCCCCAACCCCCCTTAACAAGGCGGGCAATAGCTTTCTTAAAGTCCCCCTTCTTAAGGGGGATTTAGGGGGATCTATTGCGGGAAAACCCTTAACTGAACTGTATTGAAATATGAGCAAGTTAGTTATCTTAAACTTAGGCAAAGGTAACTTAAATGATGGGTTCCCTTTTGTGACGCTGCAAATTCAAGATCGAGTCCGTCAAAGATGGTGGCAGTTTCAAGGTAGCCTACCTGCGAATTCAATAATTAGTGAACTCTACTCTCGCTGGCAATTACTCTACCAATTAATATATAAAGCCCGCACAATTAATATTGGCTTGCGTCACTCATTATCAGACGATGATACTGGTATAAAAATTGATGATACTGACCTAACTCATTTTTCAGATGTAGAATTTCCAGGTATCTGTGAGAAATTAAAAAAACAGATTAATATTTGGCTTGATGCCGACGGTTTTCGTAATATTGAGCGACAACTGAGGATGGAATTGCTTCCTAACGAACCAATTCAATTCATTTTGCAAGGTGAAGATAGCCAAATAAAAAAATTACCTTGGCATACCTGGAAATTTTTTCAAGATTATTCTCAGGCAGAATTAGGTTTAAGTGGAATTGAATTTAAACCAAATAACAAGGCTAATAATTTCAGCAAACAAGTTAGAATATTAGCAATATTAGGTGATAGTCAGGGTATTAATATTAATACCGACCGAAAAATTTTGGAAAACTTGCCTCATGCAAAAACAGTATTTTTAGTAGAACCAAATCGCCAGCAATTAGATGAATACTTTTGGGATGAAAAGGGATGGGATATTATTTTCTTTGCCGGACATAGTAATAGCAAAATCGATAATGATGTTGCAATAGGTAATATCTATCTTAACAAAAATCTCAGTTTAACTATTTCTCAGTTGAAAAATGCACTAAAAAAAGCTGTAGAAAATGGCTTACAAATAGCAATTTTTAATTCATGCAATGGCTTGGGGTTGGCAGAGAAAGTAGATGATTTACATATTCCCCAAGTGATTGTGATGCGGGAAGCAGTACCAGATAAAGTAGCCCAAGAGTTTTTAAAAAACTTTCTTAGAAACTTTGCATCAGGTCAACTATTTTATTTAGCAGTACGGCAAGCAAGGGAAAAATTACAAGGTTTAGAAACTGAATTTCCTGGGGCAAGTTGGTTGCCAGTAATTTGTCAAAATCCTGGTTCGATATCACCAACATGGGAAACATTGCGTGGTAGAGGTGAAAAGAATAGTTCATCTGATTTATCTCCAAAAGGTAAATTGCCACTAAATCTTACAGCAGTTTTTGCCCTCAGTATTACGCTGACCGCTTTATTGACGGGTATTCGTAGTTTAGGAATATTTCAGAGATGGGAATTGCAAGCGTTTGACCATTTTATGCAAATGCGTTCCTCAGAAGAACCCGATAAACGTTTACTAATTGTTGGTATAGATGAAAAGGATATCCGCACCTATGGTTATCCTTTACCCGATAAAGTATTAGCTAGGCTTTTAGATAAGCTCAAACTGTATCACCCCTCAGCTATTGGCTTAAATATTGTCCGCGATTTACCTGTACCTAGCAGCGACATTGCCGGACATGAATCTCTTATCAATAATTTCCAAAAAAATTCTAATCTAACTACTATATGCGCTTTTAATAGCGGGCTTGAACAAAGTATTGCATCTCCATCAAAAAGCCAGGAAAATCAAATTGGGTTTGTCAATTTATACGATGACAGTTTTCAAAGTGGCAATCAAGACAAAATTATCAGACGCTATCTATTAACCCGAAGTGATAACCCCATATCTCAACCTGACCCGTGCAATTCTAAATATTCTTTAGCATGGCATTTAGCATACAGTTACTTTAATGGTAGAAAAATTCCAGTAGTAACTGTCAAAAACGAATGGAAATTTGGTTCTTTGATTACCAACCGCTTAGAAAAGCATAGCGGAGGCTATAAAAATTTAGATGCTGCGGGTAACCAAATACTGATTAACTATCGCTCCATTCGAGAACCCCAAAAAATTGCTCAACAAGTTAACCTCCGGGATATCCTGAATGAAAATAAGGATAATTTTGACCAAAACTGGATTAAAGATAGGGTTGTTCTCATTGGTGTAGTAGCTTCTAGCATTCAAGACTCTCATCAAACACCCTATGGGGAAATGCGATCGCTTTACATCCACGCTCATGTTACCAGTCAACTTCTCAGCGCAGTCGAAGACAATCGAGTAATGTTATGGTGGTTGCCGCAATGGGGAGACACTTTATGGATATTTTGTTGGTCATTTGCAGGAAGCTTGATAATTTGGCGCTGGCAAACCCCACTTTACCAAGGTTTCGCGCTTTTTATTTGCAGTGCTATCTTATACTTTAGTTGTTGGATAATATTTTCTACTGGTGGATGGATGCCAATTTTTCCCGCAACCCTCGTAATAGTTGTGCCTTGGACAGTTAACTATTTAGGTCATACGATTCGCAAAAATATGTAATTGTCAACGTCAGTAAAAAATCAAACATGAGTAAGGCTTTGATGTTATTCAAATTTATCTGTCCTGCTATTTTAATGCTAACTGCCCCAATACTCGAACAACCTAGTTTACAGGCTGCACGACCACCGAAACCACCTTCCACCGGTACACCGAAAGGAAATTCCACCCCTGGAACAACCCGTCCAGAAGCGATATGCAAGCAAACGAATAAACCGCTAACAGCGCTCAATGCAAATAATGGTAGTGATTTTACCGTATCGGCAAATCCGAGTTTTTGGTTTTATGTACCATATACGCAAGGGGATATAAAACACGCTAATTTTTTATTACTTGACGGGCAGGAAAGTAAGACTATTTACGAGACAGAAGTTAAGTTAGCAGTAAAACCAGGACTTATTAAAATTACCTTGCCAGCAAATTCGCTTCAACCTCAGCAAACTTACCGTTGGTATTTGATGGTGAATTGTCGTGCTAGTCGTAGTGATGAACCAGATGCAGTTATTGATGGTTGGATAGAGCGGAAAATTATTGATAGTTATCTCCAGGAAAACAAATCACAAAAGCTAGATTTCTATACAAAACATCACCTTTGGTATGATGCGATCGCACTTTCAGCACAACAGCGTTTTAAATACCCAGATAATCTGGAAATTCAAGCTGCTTGGAACAACTTGCTGAAGACTTTGGGTAAAGAGTCGGTTGCAGGAGAGGAATTGGTGGGGAATGCGATACCTTGAAAACCTCAATCCCATAACCTTTGAATGGGATAATCATCAAACTTCACATCTTTGCTAATCACAACAAGAGAGAGATTTATGGCTTGAACAATTAAAATTCTATCAAAGGGATCGCAATGATTTGAAGGGAAATTTAGTGTTGAATATAACTCAATATCTTGAGTAATAATAGGTAAGATTTGAATATTGGTATATTGTAATTCCTTAGATAAATCTTCAATCGGTCAATGAATTTGTAACTTACCTGTATTAATTTTAATGGCAATTTCCCTGCATACTAACGATACTAAAATATAAGTTTTCTCTGGTATCAATAATACCCTTGAATTTAAGCGATAGATTGGGATCGCCTAATAAATACCAAAGAAAAGCATGGGTATCTAACAAAACCTTCATACTACATATATTCCGCGAAATCTTCTAATGGTTCATCAAAATCATCTGAGATAATTATTTTACCTGCCCAACTACCATAACCCCTCTCAGACTCGATTTTTTCTTGAGATTGTTGATTATTTGGATATTTTTCTTGTAAATATTCTGCATAATGTAATAGTTCTCTCTTGAGAGATTCAGGCAGATTAATAACCACTTGGAATAAAGCTAGCTCGGTATTCATAACTTGTATTTTCCAACTCAATGATACAGGAAGCTGTAGGAGGTTGCTCAGATAATGGCAAGCTATGTTCTATTATATAACTGGGTACAGGTATGCCAAGAGTCGAGAAAGAATCCAGCGATTTCAAACTGCCCAAACCTTTATGCGATAGCTCTTTTAGTGAAACAGTGTTTTCAGTACCTAGATAATCTGGAAATTCAAGCTGCTTGGAATAACTTGCTGAAGGTTTTGTGTAAAGAGTGGGTTGCACAGGAAGAATTTGCTGAAGGTTTTGTGTAAAGAGTGGGTTGCACAGGAAGAATTTGTGGGGAATGCGATCGCTTTAAATCAGGAGTAAGATTATCTAAGAAAAATTGCAATAGTAGGGCAGGCAAGATGCCTACCTTACTGTAATTTTGCTGAATTTATAGCAATCCTAATTCATAATCCCTTCGGGCTGGCTTCATCTGCGTGAAAATTGAAATAGGAGAGACGCGATATATCGCGTCTCTACATCTGTATCATTCGCAAATCATTTAGGAATGCTGTAGTTACTGATTATTAATTACGTTTTAGCCGCAAAACACGCTTTCCTCCCAATAATCCAACTAGTAGCAAGCCAATTATCCCAGACGGTTCAGGTACAGCTTGGGGTGGTGTTACTGGTATAACTGGTATAACTGGAGGTTGTACTGGTGGCACAATTATTTTTGGTGCAGGGGTATCCAAATGTCCACGTAGTGCGATCGCATCATTCAAACATTCTTCAAATAAGCTAGCGATAAAATTACCGCTTGGCAAAAGAGATCGAGAGAACTTAAAGCCAAATAGCTGAGAACCTTGGAACAGACCTTGGCCAAACCCTGCTGCATATAGTGAATTGCTATCTAAAAGCTCAACATCACCAATGCGATCGCCAGAAGCAATTACATTGGGTACTGCTTCTTTGTTCCCAGAATATGTATAGCGACTACCCCAATAGGCATTATTCCAAGCTAAATCTCCCACATTCGTAGTCTGTTTTTGCCATGTGGTGGGTAGAGAAGTGTAGTGACGACCGAAATTTAGATAACCTGCGTTTTGATCCTCAACTCCAACACCATAAACATTGTTGTAAATACCAAGTCCAACTTTGGAATCATTTCCAAGTGCGAATCTTACACCAAATAGCTGCCGATTATCGTTAGAAGTACCAAATTCACGATTACCAGAAAAGTCGAAGAAGAAGTCACCCCAACCGATATTACCATTTGATATGTTATAACACCGCCCCCCACTACAGATTCGGGAAACATTGTAACCATCTCGACTCATATTGGAGTTGATACCAACAAATACATTATCACCATCATCTTTAATCCCAATTCCGAAGATGTCATAATCACGAGCAGTACTCGAACTCAGATAATCACCTACAGCATCACGAGCATACATCCAATCAGCAGCAAAAGAGGCTTTATGTCCAGTCAATATAAACGCTAAAGGTAGTATGAAAAAAAGTGACTTTATTAATTGCTTTGACTTGGTTTGATGAATATGTAGACATAGTAAATCAAAATCTTTGATAAGTGATTTGGAATCCAGATAAATTCAGGCAAATTTTTTTCAAATATTCGAGAAAACTTATTGTTGCCCGATAAATCAAAGCTAATTGATATCAAAGAAATTTGCAATTGAAAAAATATTAATTACAATGAAGAGTTTTTAAAGATTAATTGAGGTTTCATAAGTTTAAATTTACATTCATATTTGAGTAAGTATTTATAAATTTATAGCAATTTATTTCAGTTTTAGTTTCACCACCCTCATATTTAATTTAAAGTGTTCCCAATCTATTCTTAATGGTGATATTAATGCCTGTCTATTAAGGACTTTTAGTAATATATGTAAGTGCAGTGATATTACTGGTATCACACTGAAAAACGTGCAATATTCTACATTTATGTTCCGAAAAGTCTTATCCTATATGAGTTTTAGAATTTGCTACGTTCAAGTAGAAAAGCTGTGATTACGAATTAAAAATCAAAATTCTCTGTACATGCCGTCGTTTTTAGAAGCAACTGCAATAATACAATGAATTTATTTATAGAGATTATCTGTAATTTATGCTTTCCTCAAAAATAAATTACGCAACTATACTGTAGTCAAAAACAAACATTAAGCACCAATATTGATATAGCACGATAACAGTTATCTATTGAAAATGCTGTTTTGAGTTGGCTGTTTCAAGACTTATAACAATTTTGAACAATAAGAAGTAATTGCATATGACTTTCGATAATGTTGGAAACATCTTGGCTACTGCTACAAAAATAAATCTGACATCTACAAAACAAACATTTGGAGACTTTGTAGGAACAACTGGTTCAAATGATTTTTATAGTTTTAACCTCAACAGTCGCAGTAGTTTAAACCTAAATCTTCATCGTTTAACGGCAGATGCAGATGTGCGAATAGTTCGAGATATTAACTCTAACGGAATTATTGATGGCTCCAACGAGATTATTGCTAGTTCTGATCCAAATCAAAGTTGGCACAAATCAATCAAAAGCATACTAGACGCAGGTAACTATTTTATCCAGGTTTTCTCAAAGCCGGGGGCTAATACAGATTACGCTCTAAGTATTAATTCCACGGCTGTTTCATTAGACTTTGCTGGAAATACTCTTACTACTGCCCGTCAAATAGCTGTTGGTTCAACAAGAACAACATTTACAGATTGGGTAGGTAGTACAGATACTAACGATTACTACCGCTTAAGCATTAATCAAAACAGTAGGCTTAACGTAGCTTTTACTAGTTTAAGTAGTAACATAAATATACAGTTACTTGATATCAATGGTAGTACCATAGCTAGTGCTTCAAATATAGACTTCATAGACGAAGTTATAGGAGCGATTGGGAATCAAGTCAGTGCAGGAACTTATTTCATTCGGGTTTCCCCAACGAATGGGGTGAATACAAATTATGACTTGAGCGTTGCTGCGACTCCACAAGACTTTGCTGGAAATAGCATTAACACCGCTCGTCAAATTAATGTTGGGACGACAGCAACTACATTCACAGATTGGGTAGGTGTTGCCGATACTGATGATTTCTATCGCTTCACCCTCAATCAGAATAGCAATTTCAACCTGAGTTTAAGCGGTTTGAGCGGTGATGCAGATGTGCGGTTGCTTGATGGTACTGGTAACTTTATCGCAAGTTCGACAGCTTTTGGTGCTTCTAATGAGTTTATCAACCGTCAGCTAAATGCGGGTAATTATTTCATTCGTGTTTTTCCAGTAACGGGAGTTGAGACAAATTACAACTTGAATCTTGCAGCAACTCCAATTACTCCACCAGACCTTGCTGGAAATACTCCTGCTACTGCCCGTCAGATTAGTGTTGGTCCAACAGTAAATACATTTACAGATTGGGTAGGTGCTGCCGATACTAATGATTTTTATCGCTTTACCCTCAATCAGGATGCTAATTTTAGCCTGAGTTTACACGGTTTGAGCGGTAATGCGGATGTGCAACTGCTTGATAGTGCTGGTAATTTTATCGCAGTTTCCGCAGCTTCTAATATTACCAATGACTCTATTAATCGTCAGCTAAATGCTGCTAGTTACTTCATTCGCGTTTTTCCAGCGGTGGGAGCTAGTACTAATTACAACTTGGCTGTTGTTGCAATCCCGCGAGACTTTGCTGGAAATACTCTAGGTACTGCGCGTCAAATTAATGTTGCTTCCACAACAACTACATTTACAGATTGGGTAGGTAGTGCCGACACTGACGATTATTATCGCTTTACTCTCAATCAGAATAGCAATATCAACTTGAGTTTAAACAGTTTGAGTGACAATGCGGATGTGCAGTTACTTGACGGCGCTACCAATTTAGTAATCGCAAGTTCAGCGGTTTCTGGTATATCCAATGAGTTTATTAACCGTCAGCTAAATGCTGGTAATTATTTCATTCGCGTTTTTCCAGCAACGGGAGCTAATACGAATTACAACTTAAGCATTGCTGCAACTCCAATTATTCCACCAGACTTTGCTGGAAATACTCTAGGTACTGCCCGCCAAATTAGTCTTGGTTCGACAACAACTACATTTACAGATTGGGTTGGTAGAAGTGATATTTATGACTACTACCGTTTTAGTGTTGATCGAAACAGTAATCTCAACTTCAGTTTAAATGGTTTGAGTGGTAGTGCGTATTTCACTTTGCTTGACAGTAACAACAATACTATCACCTCTTCAACCAATTTCGGTAACATAAATAACTCTATTAACCGTCAAGTAAGTGCTGGTACTTATTTTATTCGTGTAACCCCGATGGCTGACGTAGATACTAATTACAACTTAAACGTTGCTGCAACTCCAGTTATTCCAACAGACTTTGCTGGAAATACTCTAGGTACTGCCCGCCAGATTAGTGTTGGTTCGACAACAACTACGTTTGCAGATTGGGTCGGTGCCGCTGATACTGATGATTATTATCGCTTTACCATTAATCAGAATAGCAATTTCAACCTCAGTTTAAGCGGTTTGAGTGGAAATGCGGATGTGCAGTTACTTGACGGCGCCACCAATTTAGTAATCGCAAATTCAGCTACTTCTGGTATATCCAATGAGTTTATTAACCGTCAGCTAAATGCTGGTAATTATTTCATTCGCGTTTTTCCAGCAGCAGGAGCTAACACAAATTACAACTTGAACGTTGCCGCAACTCCAATTATTCCACAAGACTTTGCTGGAAATACCATAGGTACTGCTCGTCAAATTACTGTTGGTTCGACAACAACTACATTTACAGATTGGGTTGGTACTGCCGATACTAATGATTTTTACCGCTTTACCCTTAATCAGAATAGCAATTTCAACCTCAGTTTAAACGGTTTGAGTAGTAATGCGGATGTGCAGTTGCTTGATGGTAGTGGGAACTTTATCGCAAGTTCGACAGCTTCTGGTCTTTCCAATGAGTTCATTAACCGTCAGCTAAATGCTGGTAATTATTTCATTCGTGTTTTTCCTGCAACAGGAGCTAATACGAATTACAACTTGAGCGTTACTGCAACAGCGAATAGTACATCGTTTATTGATCGCGTATTGGAATTAGTTAACACAGAACGACGTAATGCCGGATTATCAAACTTGAGGTTAAATTCGCAACTCAATCAAGCAGCGCAAGGACATAGTGAAGAGATGGCTATACGCGACTATTACAGCCATACCGGATATAATGGTTCGAGGTTTAGCGATCGCATTTTAGCAACAGGTTACAAATACTCTGCTGCTGCAGAAAATATTGCAGTGGGATACACAACACCTGAAGACGTTGTTAAAGGTTGGATGAATAGCGATGGACATCGTAGAAATATTCTTAATGCCGCATACAGCGAGATAGGAATCGGTTACTACTTTCTCAATAACGATACAGGAGCAGTTAACTATAACCACTATTGGACACAAAATTTTGGCACACCTCAGTAATAGTTTGTTGCTGTGAAATAGACATCTGCGGAAAAGATGTAGAGACGCGAAATTTCGCGTCTCTATAATAATTTTGGGAATGTATAGTTTCTGTACCGGAGAATCTAGGATATATCACCTCTTGCCCGATAAGCATCATTACTAAATATTGTTGTCAGTTTTTGTGCAAGTTTGTTTTTAAAAATGTCAGTTTCTAAATAAACTTAGATTTATCTTCACGTTTCTGAAATTAATTTGTTTTTTATTTTAAATTTAAAATCTTGTTTTCAAAAGAATTACTTTATATCTTATTAAGGTGTTTCCAATGCAAAAAAATAAGGTTCCGAAATTAAAAAACTGTAACTCACCAATTTTTTTCAAGAAAGTTAGATTGGGTGCGATCGCACCCAATCTATAGGACTCCTATTTGATTTTTGAAAATGTACGTAGGGTGCGTTACGCTACCGCTAACGCACCATTATTAATACTTTGGTGCGTTACGAACTTCGTTCTAACGCACCCTACAATACGTAATCTTTTTCAGAAATCAAACCGGATTCCTATAAATAGCTAAATTCATTTATTAAGGTAAAAATTCATGCTAAATATGTGGTGATTTTTTGCTCAAAAGTTTATGCTACATAGACTTTGCATTCACATGGACACAAAATTTGCATGAACTAAAAACGGGTAAATTCCATCAAAGTCAACAGCCTATCCTGTACCCTACTCCACTATCTCTGCTAGCAGCACCTCGTTAATGCGCTTAAAGTCTTCATCGTCCTATTTAATCAGCAATTTGGAAAGCAGGATAATAGGATGGTAAGGTTTGTCATTGGTTGAAATATTCTGAAATACGGATTTAGCGATCGCACAAGCGTGTGCTGGAAGCATATGGCTCACCTATTCCATCGCTATTTCCGTAATTGAAGTATCATTTGTGGCTACTTACCGGAGGCTTATCTAAGTGCCATTGGTCTATATGTTATTTATATATCCCTCCTCTGCAACTAAGTCTTTCAAGTGTTCTCTAAGAGCGTCAATAAGTGAGATAATTTGCTCTCGAATTTCATTAGGGTTATCCTCCTCTCCCGCTTCAGTTAGAGCATTCCATCGATCGTCAAGATAGTAACGAACTGTTTTAGAATATTCAGAGCTTGAATTATGATTTCTCTCATGAAACTCATGTGGCAAGAGCATTTTATTATCATTGCCATTCATATCAATCAGACTATATTTATGGGCTGCAACTACTAAATGGCTATTCTTCCAAAGGTGGACTGGAATAATATGATGATCGTGAAATTGCGCTCCTCCTCTGGATTTACCTCCACGCTTTAGCATTTGCATTAATTCTGAGCTTGCTTTATCAGGAGCCAGTAAAGCAAGGTCATATAGTGAATTAAATTGCTTCCTAACTACAATTATTCCTTGACTCGGCTCTTTAATAACTAATTCTCTGCTCGATAGATCGTACATAAGTAGATATTCACCCGGTCTGATATTGTATGCTTCACATACAAGAGAATTTGCAGAAATATAAACCCTAGACCATTGCCCAAGTCCCATTAAATTACCTCAATTGAATACCGATTAACTTTAAGAGAAGATGAAAAATAACTTCTGTTTCTTCATCAGTTAAAGCATTTTTTAATTTAGATTGAAGCTTTGAGCGATCTAATGCTCTAAGTTTTCGGACAACTTTTTTTCTGGTCAGTATTAAGCTGATTTACCTTCTCAAGTTCTTCAATTTGCTCTCCAAATTCATTCAAGATATCTTCGACTGTAGCCTCTTGAATATCTTGACGAAATTTATCCTTGTCAAATTCTCTTGGCTTTCTCCTGCGTGGTGCTTTATATTCTGGTAGAGGGCGACCATTTGCGATCGCATCTATAATTCTGACAATAAATATCACCAATCCAACCGTAAGTATAAACACAAAGAAGAGCGATTTGATAACAGTCCACGTAACTGACAAAGCTATTTTTAAAAGTTTCAAAAATTTTTCCGAACCAGATTCATTTTGATTGCTTGGATTATCTGCTCTTGACATGGCTTATACACAAGTGTTGAGTTTATTTCGTTCCCGCTGACACAATACCCAAAGATATCTGTAAGTAAACTATCTGCTATTTATAGAGTACCCAGTATTCTATGCAATCTAACTACAAAATGTTTGCAAAATTTTACTGCTACGGTGATAATTTAATAATCGTTCTAAAAACATAACAATGTGCCACCTAAATCATTCAATTTGTTGCAAAGTCAGTGATGCCATCATTTTATTTGCAAGTTTTACTATACTATAAATAAGATGAATTATGATAAATTCAGGCTAATTAATAAGAAGGTAAACTTGGCTTTCTTTCAAGTTTCATATTTAAGAACCTGAAATACTATATGCTTGCCACTTTCCGAAGTCGTTGCTTTTGATAGTGAACTCCTCAACTCCATCGAAAGGGTAATCGCTTTTTCCGCTAAAAGCACCCGTGCAGCTTGCAACTCCTTGAACCCTAGCTTTGACAGGCCAGTACTTGCCTTGGTCATTGAATTTTCCATGCTCTGTTACTGTCACTGAGCTTACTTGGGTCTCTGTTGAACCAAAACAAGCTGGTCTCTTTGTTGCAAGTACAAACTCAGTTATGGCTGAGTTAGCCTCTTGATCGGATGGTCCAGCGTTTATTAATCCGCATCCTGTGGATATGAAAGCTAAAGCTGTTGATATGCCCATCATACGAAAAGTAAACATACTTCCTCCAGAGAAATTGAAATTTAAGTATTCTGAAAGCTATCTCATAACTCGAGATCGCTTTTGCTTCCTCAATATTTAGGTAAGTAATAGGTTGATTGTCATTGTCGGAGTTTCGCTCATTATTAACTAGACATATTCAATAATGCTTATATTCTGACAATCTAGTAACTTCTCAAACATTACCTAAGCAAAATTGACCTTAATTTGAGGAATTTTAATCATGCGATGAGCGTTAACTGTAACATCAATTATACCAAAGCCTCCATGCCGAGGTTTAACAGCATCATAACGAATGCTAACTCCTCTAAAATCAGAATAAGCATTAGGGTAAGCTCCAGGAAAACTACTATTATCCCAGTTTCGCCAATCAGAGATAATACTAGCACCACTAACTCTTGGTAAAATTGCTGATTCTATTTCTTCATAAGTCATCTTTTCGTGTTTTTTGAGATATTGCGCTGCAATAGACATTCCAATTGAAGCAGCGCCGGAAAAGGTTGAAACGGTTGGTTGGTCGTATTCAATCCTCGGAAAGGCAAGAGCAACATTTTGTCCTAAATCCTCTCTCTTTTCTGCACCAAGAATGTAGCTATATTGAGCATCATTTACTTCTGCCACCGAAATATTTGTAAATTGACGATGCAAAAATTCTCGTTGTGCCAACTGAGCATCTAAACGTTTGTCATACCATGCTTGGATTTGCTTTCGAGATTGACCTTGATTACCAAAAGCAGCAAGAGCTAACCCACCTAATGCTAAACCTAATAAACTCGGAGCAGCAGCTTGAACGAAAATAAGAAAAATAAATCCATGAGATGGTTTAGGTTGATGCAAGCCTAAGTTAACAATAAATGAAGTGCCTGCTAACGCACTGTAAGTAATAAATTTTCTACGGTTCATTGATTTATTACTCTAAAACATCTTCAAAGAAGTAAAGTGGAGGACATACATTTGAATATGCACCTTCACGAGCAGAAGTGTTTCTTAAACATTCAAGTTCAAGTCCAATACTGCGAGTATTTCTGACATCTATAGCCATCAAGAATTTCTGCCCTTGCGAAATATCTATATATTTTTCTGATTTGCCATCTTTATATATAGATAAACGAGCTAATGAACCTTTAGAATTACTATTGTTATCATTAAAACCGACAGCTAATGTCAATGTTTTAAATTTTGGTTTTTCTCCATTAGATGTTAGTCTACAAGCTGTTTTACGAGAAGGCTGTTTATTAGAAAATCCCCACCCGTAATCATTTCCAAATACTCCAATCGCTCTATAAATTTCAAATCCAATTGGAATATCTTGATTCATAGGAGAATATCGGTTTCCTTCAATTTCTCGGCATCCCATCTCACCTAAAGAGAATACACCAGGAGGACGACGTTGAGCTTCTACTAACCTATTGTCTGAAACCAGTAATGCGATACCAGCGAAGCTGGTTGCCAAGGGCATCGCAATTAATCCGAAGAGACTTTGACTAATTCTCATAATTTACCCTTATTTATTTTGGAATCGAAATTAGATACTGTAGTACAGCACCAAATCTTTGATAATGGTGCGTTATGCTGTCGAAGGAGCAGCCCTCTACCTTTAAGCGCAAACTACACCTTAGCTTGCTTGTCCGTAGGAGTAGAAAAAACAAACCAGATTCCTATATCATTGAGGTGTTGTTTCTTCTGAAGGAGCCTGCTAAGGTTGTGGAGAAACTCGAAATTGGTCTTGCTTTTGATTCCCTTTGAAGGAATTTCTATCTAAATTAGGTTTCGAGAACCCCATGATAGTTAAGCCGTAGTCGCAATTATCATCAATCACATTTGACTGTAATCGCGGATATGCCAAGTCAGTCAAGACAATTCCATTCCGATTTCCATGAATTTGGTTATCAATAATTTAGATTTCATTAAATTATTTTTGAAGATTTTTGTCCTGATAATGTAACTTTACTTACTAAGATGACTAAATGAGACTAGTATTTATAATGAATTATACAAGTAATATTAATTACATTATTCTTGGTTGAAAAATATTTAGATTTATCAATTGCGACTTTTAGATATGACAATTTGGCGTGAAATATTTGAGTTTTCACAACAGTATTATATTATTTGCCTTAATCTAATAGTCTGTGTCATTAGTTTTGATAGGTCAATAGATCCCCGACTTCTTAAAGAAGTTGGAGATATGAACCTCTCGACTGATCAAAATTAATCACATGAGCCTTAACTATATAATTGGGAACAGCCTCCACAAAATATGAGGGTAGTTAAATTTTTTTGAGAAAGAGTGCCTGAACCATCTGAAGTAATTGGCTTGCTAATAATTGGGTTACTTGGAGGGAAGCGGGTTTCGCAGGTGAGACACGAATCGAAGTATAATTAATTTCTTTCCTCTCTAGACCTCTCCCAAAGCAGGGATAGGTCTATTGCCCTAATGCCATTCCACGATCGACAGTAGGCACAATCTTACCAAAATTACTTAAAAAATCATAATACCCTCATAGTGGCTCCATACTGTTCCCAATTAATACATTAACCGTACTCAACAAATTTAAATAATTACCTGGAGTATCATCTAATACAGTTAAGATAACTAAAACATCTAAGAAAATTATCGATTACAAATTTATCTTTACGTCTTCTCCCTTTCACTTACTCATTTTTATAAACTCTATCTGAATACCATCTATGTATGATTTAACTAAAATTTTTCTCATACTATTTTCATATGAGACAATATACAAATGGCGCTATAAATAATAAATAAAACTATCAAAAACTCGTATATTCACGGTAGTTATTAAACTAAAAACCTAGATATAAATGTAACAACAAATAACCAATCTATTCCAATATGAAGTTACTTAAAGTTGACAAGCGGAATATTATCTCAGCATTTATTCTACCTACTTTCCTTATATTATCGGGATGCTCAAATCCTATTCTGAATAATAAAGTCCTGAATGAGGGGAAAGCCCAAATTTTAATAGATAAGTTTGCAAAATCTTATAGTGCTACAGCAAAAATTTCTGGTGGTGTTGTTCAGAACGAAGGGGCTTCAGTTGCGGAAGCAAAGGTAAATTTTAATAATTTTACCGATAGCCAATACGGCACCTACTCTGGTCCAGGGGTTGCTGCTTTCAACAAATATAATGATGACACCTGGGCGCTTATTAGGGTTACAATTGCTCCACCAGACAGCATTTTATCAACTCGTTGGTACGACACAAGTATAAAAGAGTAAGTAGGCGGGCACAAATAAAGCACTCTTAGTTTATTCTTATTAAGAGCGCTATACGCGCTTCGTGTTCCTGTAAAGTAACGCAACTACGAGCCAACTTCAGCGATTTTACATTTCGTTACATAGCTATAAATTTTTCTGCTCACCTACTTAGCAAGCTGAGAGGATGTTTGAAAAGTATTAGCGGATGTCATGCTGAGGAACGAAGCATCTGCTGTATGTGCTTCAAACCTTAGATTTTTCGTTCCGCTTTGTCCACTCAGTCCTCGGAACAGTGCGCTACGCTACCGCTAAGACACCCTACGCATCTTTTCAAAAATCAAGTAGTAGCCTCATCGCAATATTACCTAACTTTATTGATATTAAGTTGGGGCAAATATAAAAAGATGCAAAATATCCAAATAGACAACCACAATTTATTAAAACTCATGAGTATGAATAAAATAGTCTTGACCATCTTACTAGGAATTTTGAATTTAAATTCTGTGACTCTAGCTGCTGAACCTTCAGTAATAAATACTCATTCGCTCCCATATAACTCCTTGCTTGCTATTAATAATCAAAATCAATCCGTAGAACAAAAAGTAATAGGTCAGTGGGAGAGTATACTTCTTAATCAAGAAAAGTATTTATTAATTTTTACGAATAAAAAAGTATTATATTTAATTAAAACTAATGCATCAGGACAAATTATAAATTTAGTTCCTGGAAACTATAAAATTAATCCTACTACTTTTCCAATCAATTTAGATTTTACAGCTAGACACTATTCAGGTGAAATACAAACACTGAAAACAATATTTCAATTTACTACTAACGATGAATTACAAATTGATTTACATGCGTCGGCAGATTCACCAAGACCTACAAATTTTCCCACTCAATATACATTTAACTTTACAAGAACTTCATATAATGGAAGTTTACCAGAGAATATTCAGCAACAAATTCAGAGCGCAATAAAAAAAGCAAATAGAGAAGCACCAGAAGGATTAAGAAAGTCAAGAAATGCCTTTGCTAAATTAAATATTTCTACTATAGCAAGAGCGGAACAGGTTTTTTTCCTTGAAAACCAGAGATTTACTAATCAGTTACAGAAATTAAGTATATCTTTAATGAAGAGCGAACATCAATACAAAATATTGTCTCCAGAAACAATCGGTAATAAATATAAAATTGTCAAAATAATCGCTCAACCTAAACTACATAATTTAGATAGTATGATAGCTGCCGTGGTCGCAAAAAAGAATCGAGATAATTCATATTCTTTGGCTTCTATTACTTGTGTAACACGTCAATCATCTCGTAAATTACTAGCGATGCCTATATTTGTAAAAGCGACTGGTGAACTCAAGTGTCCTGCCAATACAAGGGCTATTCACCGTTCTTAAACTTTTTGGTTTTACGTACCGTATACTCAAGAGGGTCTAAAGGAGTGCATTGTACAAAAAGCCAGTTTTTGGGCAGGGCAACTTATGAGGTAAGTGGCATTTCTGAATGCTTCTTGATTATAAAGCGGAAAAAATGTTATTATTACATCGATGTAATATAATCGATGCAATCTATATTAGGTAAATGCCGTGGAATATAGAATACACCGATGAATTTGACAGTTGGTGGCAGATTCTAACTGAAAATCAACAAGATGATGTGGTTAGTGTTGTTCAACTGCTTCAAGAAAGGGGAACACAGCTCTCTTTTCCCTATTCGTCCGGTGTTAACGGTTCAAAATACTCTCACATGAGAGAATTACGGATACAAAGTGGAGGCAATCCAATTCGAGTTTTTTACGCTTTCGATCCAAGACGGGTCGCTATTCTACTTATTGGAGGTGATAAAACTGGAAATAAACGCTTTTATGAAGAATATATTCCTATTGCCGATCAACTTTACGATGAGTACTTGAAGGAGATTAAAGAGGAAGGCTTGATATGACAGGACATAATAATTTTTCTAAGTTAACTCAAGATTTTTCTGCTACTAGAAAAGAAAAAATAGCGGCGAAAACAACACAATTAAAAGAAGAGATGGCAATATATGAATTGCGCCAAGCTTTGAAAATATCTCAAGCCGAATTAGCGGAAAAATTACAAGTAAAACAACCAGCTATTTCACGTTTAGAAAAACGTACTGATATGTACGTTAGTCATTTACGGCAAGTAATCCAAGCAATGGGAGGTGAACTTGAAATAGTGGCGCGTTTTGCGGATGGGGAAGTAAAAATCAACAATTTTAGTGAGTTAAATCCTTAGAGGATATTTATAAATTCGACAAAAGGTTAAATTTGTCATGCCCAATGGAGCGACAGCGTAATAGACATCTTCAGCAAATAATGTAGAGACGCGATATATCGCGTCTCTATAAGGGTTTCGGGTAACGCATAGTTCATTGCTGGAGATGTCTAATGTTCGCGTTGTAAGCGTTCCCGCAGGGTAGTATCTTTTAACTACGCTTCAAACCTTAGATTCTTCGTTCCTCAGAATGACAGAACTGACATCTTGCACCAATTCTATTATCAAGTAAAAAAGTAACTAAGTATTTATATATTTCTAGACTGCGCTTTCGCCCGCCAGGGACTGTAAGTCCCTGTCTAATAGCTAAAGTCCTCTAAAAGAGGACTATTGGAGTATCAGGTATTTATGTCAAATTGGTGACTGCAAAATCCAGACGTAAAGATTTATACGTATAGGTGCAAGATATGAGAAAACTTACATCAGGATGACAGAGCTTACATCAGAATGACAGATTTTATTTATAAACAGCCTCTTAATCCTATAGATAATTTATTACTCACAACCAATTCCCCACCAAAATGTACGATGCCCAAAAATACGGGTTCTGGTACTCCGGCTGTGCCATCAGTGCCTTCTGTGCCCGATGCAATGCTTCAGCTTTCGTAACTCCACCTTTCTTTAACTCCGTATAAAACTGCACCATTATTTTAGACACTGAATCATCATTCACTTGCCACAATGTTGACAAGGCGCTGCTAGCCCCAGCCCGCACTGCTAGCCCTGCTAACCCCAATACTGCTCGATGGTCGCCTTCTGCGGTTTTACAAGCACTCAGTATTAGTAATTTAAGGGTGTTTGAATTGACTTGGTTTTTCCTCAGCAAGTTATCCAAATCCCTGGCTTTAATTAGTCGTTTGTAGGCAAGTAGGTATGTCTCGTCGGGATCGGAACTGAAGTTTCCGTGGGTGGCAATATGGACTACCGAAAATTCTCCCGATCGCATTTGCTTAGATAGGTTTTCTTGGGTGAATTGCTCGTTGATTAGCAATTTACCCGGCATCAGTTTAGCAATTTGGTACAGTTCTTCGATGTTGAGTTGGCTGAAATTGCGATCGCGTAGCATCTCCCCATAAAAATCCCTTTCCCCTATATTCTCCTGTTTTTCACTCACCCCTGCGGCTAATACTTTGAACTTCCCAAGGGGTTGGGCATTGAGGTTAAATAATTGCGAGATGGGAAGCAGGGCAAGGGCATAATCTTTCTGAATCAGATATTCGTCGTTGGCTTTGTCGTATAATACTCCCATTGGGATATTGCGTAGTTCGCCATCGAGGGTGAAAACTAAGGTTTTAATATCGCGTTGCTGTTTGAGGTATGGCTCTAAAGGTTTAATTAGCCAGTCATATAGTTTCTGGGATTTTGCTCGAACTTTGCTGACATTACGGCTAAATATCGCGCTTCGCAGTTGTTGGACTGTTTGTTGAATTTCTCTACTGTTTATTCGCTGGGTGTGGTGTTCTATGCGTTTTCCTGGTAATTTATAGATAACTTCTAATCTATCTTCGAGAATGATGGGATAGATAAATGCATTAGAATCTAGATTTTTGTTTTGATTATTGTGGACTTCTCGCGGAATTGGTAACAATTGCCCAAGGTTGCATTGTAAAAAATTCTGTAATTCGGCAAGTTGTAGCGCGTCAATATTTTCTATTGCTTGTGTAATATTATCGTCCGATGGTTGCGAATTGCTTGGACGTAGGAGTAAATCGACTAACCCTCGATATACAGGTTCGACGTTATCGCGGTAGGAAAATTGTACATCTGAGTTGATTGATAATAAATCGCTACGTACAGCTTTAAGACTTTCTACTGCTGCTTTATAATACGATATTGCTTCGCTATCTTTTGCCCGTGCTGCTGAAATTCTTCCCATTTGCCATTCCCACTCATAAGCAATTTCTGGTGCAGTGATGCTTTGGGTGAGGAGTAATGCTTGTTGTGTTAGCTTTTGACTCGTTAGTAAGTCATTTATTTTTAATGGTATTGACTTTTGGCTTGCTTCGTGTATTGATGTTTGGGCAAGATATTCATAGAATCCACCACGATTTCCCACTGCATAAGACAAAGCACGGGTATCTTGAAGTTGGGTCGCTTGTTGAATTGCAGAAATTAATAAATTATCAATATCTTGATTGCTAATAGGGTTTAAGAGTGGGGTTTCTAAAGAATTTTTTTGAGCGATGCAAGCTAGCTTTTTGGCAGCGTTAATATGTGCGTATACTGACTGACGACTATTTGGCAACTCGGAGAGTTTTATGTTCTGCCATAATTCTTGTGCAGTGGATAATTTCCCAGTTTCCACCAGCAGACTCAAGTAATTGACCTGTGCTTGAACTTGCATTGATGAAGATGATGGTGCAGCTAATAACTGCTTGTATTGCAAAGCTGCATCCTGATAAAACTTTAATGCTGTATCGGGAAGTTCGGGAAGTCCGCATTGCCAAGGAATATTATGATAGTTATGCTCTGTGCGATACGCCCTTGGCGATAAGCTTCGCTTATCGCGTTCCAAATTTCCCTTTGCCACAAGGGTATTTGCTAAACTCAGCAATACAGCACTTTTGACCGCTGGTAGTTCGGCTATGGCTATTTGCTTTAATACTGAATGCGATCGCTTTAAATCTCCAACTGCACGAAGGACATTACCCAAACTCAAGTATCCTTGAGCTTTAATAGCTGAATCGGGTATTGCCTGCAATTTTTCCTGAATCTGTTCGAGGTTATTATATGCTTGTTGGTGCAATCCCAATGCTTGTAACGCTTGTACTTGGTTGATAGTATTGGCAATTTTTCCGGCTTCATCTCCCAAAGTTGTGTAAATTTCTGCGGATTGTTGTAGACTTTTTAATGCGGCTTCTGGTTTCCCATGCATATACCAGAGGCGACTTTGAATATCTAAAGATTGCGCGTAAGTTTTAGATTGAGTCGATTGAGATTTTTGTAACAGGTTCAAACTAGCTGCAATATGCTTTTGTGCTGCATCCCAATTACCAAGTTGCTGATACGCTAAGGATAAATTGCTCAAAATCGAAGCTTGACGAAGCGAATCATTGCGACTTGTAGCAAGTTGCAATGCCTGTTTTAATAATTTAACAGCCTCAGAATAGCGTCCTAAATTATATGCCTCACGTCCCTGGTCTACAAGTTCTTGCGGTTCGTTTGTAACTTGATTGCTTTGTACGGCAGGTGTCAGCAACGCGAACAACGCGAATATAAAACTTAAAATCAACAGGTGAAAGCACTTTCGGAGAATATTTCTTATCCAACTGGCTTTGCTGATAAATCTAGTACGGAGTCTTGCCATGTGCTGCTAAATTACAAACATCTATTTTTTTTGACAATTAGAACTGATCGAATTTGGTGTTGAACTTGCACTGGCTAAAGCATCAATCAAGCGATTAACCAAAGTCGGTCGAACATTAAAGTTTAATTTATCTTCAACATCCCCATCCAAATCAACCCAACCAGCAATAAACATTTCTGCATTCAGAGGTTCTTCCGGACGCGATGAAACTCCTCCACGTCCTCGGTTGACAAATCGCACATTTTGCCCATTACTTGAAACTTGGCAACCTTCACTAATTTCGACGTTGCGGGGAATACTTGGTAAATTTACCAACCCCTGAGTCGGGTCAATATCTAACGTGTTAATTTCAATAACACCATTCAATTGCGGGTTAGTTTGAGAAAATGCTGTGATATCGCTTTTTGAAGTTAGCTGTACGCTCTTTTCAAACCCAAAGACTCCAAAAGCAGCAATATCAATAAAACCGCCCTTACCCTCGAAGGCATTAGCAATAATGTCGTTATTTTCTTGAGGAACTGCAACAATAAAGCCATTTCTTACATCAATTTTGATATTGCCACCATTCCCAGGAGCCTGTCCAGTCCCGGCAGTGGTTGATATCAAGCTGTTTTGACGCATCAAAAGTAAATCCTGCACCTGTAGCCGGATATTTCCGCCGTTAGCCTCTAGCGTTTCCCCTGCGATCGCACCTTCATTTTGCAACCGGATGGTTCTTGCCGAAATATCGATGTTTCCAGCCACTCCCGAACCTTGACTGCTGACTGTAACTCCCCCATTATCTTTTATATTTAATCGGTCCGAGCCAATAAATATACTACCGCCATTACCTGTAGAATTAACACCAGTACTCGCAAGTAAGCCACTATCTGCGCCTTGATTGGTGACAATATCTACACCAAGCTGAGTAATTTTATCAGCACGTAGATTATAAATGTCGTCAAGACCCGAAAGGACAATATTATCTGCGGCATTGAGAATGATATTACCAGCATTCCCACGGTTGCGCGTGGATGTGACAACCTGTCCGCCATTGGCAGCCGCAAAGGTTCGAGTATTAATAGTAATGTTACCCCCATCATTGGCATTGGCAGTTAAGGCATTAATAACTGCTCCATCCCGCACTTGTAAACTATTGGCATTGACTTTGATTTCTCCTCCCCGACCAATTCCAGTTGGTTCGGTGTTGCTATAAAATCCACTAGAAAATCCATTAAAACCATACCCAGAAAGATTTGCAGTATTAGCATTAATCAAAATATTTCCGGCATTTCCGCGTCCACGAGTGCTAGTAACGATGGCTGCACCGTTGCTAAAAGATAGGTAATTGGCACTGATATTAACATTACCACCTTGACCCTCACCATAGGTTTTGACACTGCTGAATGCACCACTCGATTGTTTAAATCCAAATCCCGGTCGGTTGTTGAAGCGACCTTCTCCATCGAAAATGGCATCAAGAGTATTAATAGTGACATTGCCTGCATTTCCCCGTCCATCAGTGCTACTTGTTAAAACTGCACCATTAGTTACTTTGAGCGTTCCTGCCATAATATTGATACTGCCAGCATTTCCCTTTCCTTGCCTTTCGACTCGGCTATAAGCACCACTACTAAATGAAGAGGTCACGACCTGATTAAAATCGGGAACGACTCCATCGAATAAAACTGTATCGCTAGTATTGATATTGATACTGCCAGCATTACCCGAACCATAAGTACTCGCTTCCAAAACAGCACCATTGGTGATGGCAAGCGATCGCGCAGTAATGTTAATATTACCCCCCCTACCTATGGCTTCATTTTGTAAGGAAGCGTATGCACCACTATTCTCACCATTACCACCAAGACCATCAAATGTCACTGTATCGCGGACATTGATGTTGATATTACCCACATTACCCGAACCATAGACACCAGTAAATATTTGAGCGCCGTCCCTAACGTTGAGTGAGCCAGCAGTAACGTTGACATTACCTCCCTGACCCTTAGCATTATCTAATACTGAATTGGCAATAAAGGTTCCGGTATCAGTCAAGATAATTTTTTCTGTTGCATTAATTTCAATATCTCCTGCCTTGCTATCTATGGAACTCTGACTTTGAGCTATCCCTGCGAGCAGCCTACTACCTTCGGTAATATTCAAGTTTTGAGCGTTGATGGTAATACTACCACCAACATTTTCACGTACATTCACCGCAGAACCATTGAGAAGTGAAATATTGCCTCGCTGTACACCAGTAGGGTATTTAAAATTACCATCCTGATTGAGCATTACCGTACCTACTTTCTGCAATCCCCCCAACTCTACATGTCCCCCAGGTGCTAGTATCGTTGTGCCGTCTAAACTCACATTGCCACCCACTAGCGCTAAGATTTTACCTGGTAGTATTTCTAACTTAGCACTTTGTAAATGAATTGCTCCTGGCATATCCTCAAATTGCAAGCCAATGGGAACTTTAATTGTCAATAGTGGTGAAGAGGGGTTAACATCGAATTCACCCCATCCGCAAAAATGATACTGCTTGCCGTACTCGCTACAAACGAACTGTTAATATCCAATTTTGCATTTGCCCCAAAAATAATGCCGTTGGGATTGATCAAAAACAGGTTGGCATTTCCCAATACACCCAAGGTTCCCAAAATCTGCGAAGGATTTTTTCCTGTGACTCGGCTAATAATGTTGTCAATTCCAGCCGGGTTGGTAAAATAAGCTCCTTGTGCTTCACCGATATTGAATTCTCTAAAACTGTGGAAAAGGTTAATATCGCGAATTGCTCCACCATCAATTCTGTCATTTTGAGGATTTAGTGGTTTAACCTGCGAACTTTCAGTCCCAAGGGTTGTGTCTGGGGTAATCCGATCGGGAATAACTTGAGCGATGGCACTGTTTGCCACAAAAATAGACGCACTACTTAACGCTACAAAAATTTTTGTTCTCAATTTTCAGCACCAATAATTACTAGCATCGAGCGATGGCGCAAGGGTTAACACCAACAAATAAGCTTATTATCGATAACTTCATTATTTAAAACTAATACCCGTAAGATTACTTCCGTGTAATTACTTAAAAAACTCCGGTTCATCTCCTAATTACTATCGCGGCTAACAGAATTATTTCGCCAAATGAATAATCTAAAAATCAGCGCTACAAGGATTTCTTTATGCAGTTAAGTGAAAAATGCCGAAAAATATTCCAGGACGCAATAGAAAGATATATTGCTGAACAAAATCAATCTTTAAGGACAACGGAAAAAGCTTGTACTCCAGAGACTTCCGAGCAAACAACTCTCTCCACCAATTCGTGAAAAATTACGGTTAGTTCGCGATCGCAGAATTTGTCCCAGAGCGAGTCGTTTTTGAGGATATCCTCGTACAACCCATACCTAGATGCATCCGCGAACGCAGATACTTCTTTTTGGTTGCAAAGGTTCTCTAGTCTTTGTTCCTTAAACGCGATCGCGTTTTTTAGGTCTGGGTCATTTAGTTGCTTAAGAGTAAAGATTTGTTGTTTGAGTTCCCGTACCTCTATGCTTTCTTCTTGCTCGTGTCTGCCAATGATACTACTTGCGATCGCAGATGCTTTTTCCTTTATTTTGGTAATGCAAATAGCGATCGCTTCGTCTCGTTGATAGTACCTTCGGTAATCGCAAACTTGTTTCTTGCCAGTACGTGGATGTGCGCCAGTACAACGCAAGTAATTATTCTCATGTGTTTCCCCGCTAGCATATTTCACCTTGCTAGTAATTTTCTTCATTTTTGACCCGCAGACACCGCAGTAACAAAGCGATACCAAAGGATTAGTCCGGTAATCTCTTCTACCACAAGGGTTCAAGCTTAAAATTGCAGCAATCTGATTAAATTTCTCAACACTAATAATACCTTCATGACTAGAAGCTAGTACTAGCGTTTTTTCTTTGTCCTCTCCGTAGTAGCGCAACATTCCACAAATCAGAGGGTTTTCCATCCATCGCCTAAAAGAAGTTGAACTATGAGGAAAATCCAAATGATTTAAATGACTAACTCGCTCTACACCGTAATTGTCACACATCTCACGAACGGTTTGTGTTAAATTACCATTTGCCAAAAACCGCTCGATCATTTCAAGTGCAATGTCACAATAGGTTTTATTCGTGTTTTTATATAAATTTAAGTTTGGTTTGATAAAATCACCATCTTTCACAAAGCCAAAAATTGCTTGATATATCTTGCGTTTTTCCTGATAAAATCTGTGTCCTTGAATCGAGTTATGGCGGTTTTTATCTCGGACTTGTGCCGACATTGCAGCTAATATCCTGCTGGTAAACAAACCTTCTGGTGTCTCCAGGTCTAAGCTGCCACCATCAAGGAAAATTAATTCAACACCAAACTCTAATAGTTCGTTCTTCGCTTGTTCCCAACCTAATGGCGACCTTGTAAATCGATCGAAACAAGGAACAATGATTTTGTCTACCAAACGACTTCGCACTTCAGACAATACCTTATTATAACCAGCCCGCTTCTCGCTAGCACCACTTTCAATGTCCCAGTATATCTGTTCGTCCCTCAAGCCATGTTGCTTCAGTCGTTCGATATAGCGCTCTAATCCATGTCCCTCCGTATGTTGTCTCTGGGTGGAAACTCGACAATATCCCAATGCTCTTGATAAATCGCGCATATTTTCTGATTAATGCTTTTGATTTATCAAGAATAATATTTATAGTGCTATTAAGCAAGACTCAAGGGATACGCGGGCCCATTGAAGAAGCCTTAATCGGTACACCCATTCAAAACCCCAAAGACCCCATCGAAGTCGGGCATGTAGCGCGGTCATTCGACTCCTGTCTAGTTTGTACCGTCCACGCGCACGATGCCAAAACAGGTGAGGAATTGGCACGTTTCCGCACAGCTTGAAACCGATGATTTTTTAAGAAACAAGGGAAGGAATCGGATTTCTTTCCCTTGTACTCGTTATTTTGAAATATTTCATCTCAATAAAATTCGTAGCGAAATGCACTAATTTCTTCAGCTATTAGAGTTAGGCTTGGCTCATTGCATCATAGATAAATAACTAAAAATAATTTCATTAATTTTGACAAGTTGTAAGGGTCAGATTCCGGGTTTCTTAAATAAACCCGGAATCTTGTCACCCATTAAGTAAGTTAACAATGTGTATCTTCAATACTGAAATAACACAACAACTAACAACTAACAAACTGTACATCAAATTCAAAAGGAAATACTCGTGACTCAATTAGAATTACATCCTTATCTTCCTAACTTACCCGAAGACGCATTAAAAGAATTTACCGAGTGGTGCGTTCTTGAACAAGCAGCCGCAGCCGGATACGAACTGATTCCAAATAATACTAAATTAAAAGATTTAGTTGGTGCTTATTATATCGAAGAACTTGTAGACCAATTTGTAAAAGCAACAAGAAATACAATTGAAGGAGGATTGGCAGCACTTGCAGCTGGTAAGCAAGCCGATAGTCATGGATTACAAGGGATACCAATTGTTGTTGATTTTATTTCTCTGTATGTAAGATACTTAGTTCCCAAAGGTGAGAAAAACTTATTAACTGTGGATGAGAAGCTAGTTCAAGCCTCACAAGAACAGTTTGATAAATTATCTGAAATTGCTAAAAAGTATGACATAGACTTGAAAATTTAGTAATTAAAGCAGGACTTACGCATTTTCACGAAAAACTGTCATTCTGAATGGAGCGCAAGCGAAGGGTAGAATCTCTCAGATGCTTCACTGCACTACCCTAGCCTTCGGCAACCCATAAAGGGGAACGGGAACGTCTTCGACGAACGTTCCCAGCATGACAAAATATTCTTGCGTAAGTCCTATAAAGTAGGTTAGGTGAAACGTCCCGAATGCGAGTGTGTTTTTGTTGGCGTAACCCCGTTAGCGTAACCTGCCTTTATGGCTTAGGGGCGCTTGAGAAAGGGTAGTGAAACCCGACACATATGAGTTGGGTTTCGCTCTCGAGCTGCACCCAACCTACAGAAGCTACTTTGTGGTTCAACATGAATTTTTTGAACCACAAAGGACACGAAGGACACGAAGGACACGAAGGACACGAAGAAGCGTATTTTAGTTCCACCTTGACAGGGATGCCCTTTTCCCCGTATTTATGAGAAGTTTGCTGGCTACTTATCATACAAAACTGCAAACCGTATGATAGGATTCCCAAACAACAGTTCAGCAACAAAAACAACAATGGCGATAGTGTGGTTAATTAGACATGGGGAAAGCGAAGCAAACGCAGGGTTACCTACCGCTGAACCTGAAAATATCAAACTGACACAGAAAGGACATCAACAAGCTCAACAAATTGCATCATGTTTTACCGAACAGCCATCTTTAATTGTAACTTCCCCATTCTACCGTACCAAACAAACTGCCCAACCGCTCCTAGAACGCTTTCCATCGACACCACAAGTTGAATGGCAAATTCAGGAGTTTAATTATTTGGCAACTGCGCGACGAAAAAACACAACTCTCGCACAAAGAATTCCAATGGCTGAAGAATATTGGCTGCGATGCGATCCATTTTATGCCGATGGTGCGGGTGCAGAATCATTTGCAGAAATGATGAACCGCGTACATTTATTGAAAAAGCAGATTCAACAACTTGAATCCGGATTTATTGCAGTTTTTTCTCATGGAATGTTGATGCGAATTTTTTTATGGGCATTGCTAACAAATTCTCTAGAGGTTTCTGCCGAGAATATGCGTCGAAGTCAGATTTTATTAGATATAGTTCAAATTCCCAATGGTGCTATTCTTCAGTTGCAAACTCAAAATTATGCGATCTGGGTAGGTGAATTAATAACTTCGCATCTTGATAATTTAACTGCTTTTGGTAACTCGGACTAAAGTTTTATTTGTATTTAAAAATGCTGACAATTATTGGTTGTGGTAATCTCAATCGTAATGATGATGGAGTCGGCGTAATTATTGCTCAACGTCTCCAACAGTATCTGATAAAACAACCACATCAAAATGTACGTATTTTTGACTGCGGGACTTCTGGGATGGAGGTGATGTTTCAAGCACGCGGTAGTACGCAATTAATTATGATTGATGCTAGTTCAACAAGTTCGCAACCTGGTGCTGTATTTAAAGTTCCCGGTTCAGAACTCGAAGTTTTACCCGAACCTAGCTATAATTTGCATGATTTTCGTTGGGATAATGCTTTAGCTGCTGGACGCAAAATTTTTGAGAATGATTTTCCCAGAGTCATAACTGTTTATTTGATTGAAGTAGCAAATCTTGATTTCGGTTGGGAATTAAGTCCTGCGGTACAACATGCTGCGGATTTAGTTTTTGAGGAATTAACTACAATCATCAAATCCTACAACATCTAATAATTCTCCCTTCTCCGAATAGGGAAGGGAGTAGGTAGGGGACTTTAACATAAATTATGCTAAATCTCGGTAGACTCCCAATTCATCCACACGCATTTCAAAAGGCATTCCGTCAGCTTCGGGTGGACAGACACGAATTTTTGCACTGGTGACAACTTGTTTAAGCAACTTTGCCATTGATACCATTTTTCGTAATACTTGCCAGTTAGCGATTTGGTCGGGACATTCGATTACCAAAGTCAAAACACCTGAAATTGTGGTGAAATACCAGCGGCATTTTGACAGCAAGTCTTGGAGAGTGCGATCGCACGCATTGTAAAAGTATTTACTAATGGAATATTCAAGTTGTTGACGCAGAATAATATCTGCTGACGTTAGTTGATTGGGATGCGAATCTTCATCGTTAAAGAAGTATTTAGCCATTTACTCGCTTGATTTCTCCTGTTCATCTTTGATATGTTCGATTTGTGGTAGATACCGACTTTAATATTTGTGAATATCTGAGTTAAATAACTTGCACTTGAATTTATCTGGCGGCAAGTTGATTTACAGACAGCTTCTAAAAGGAACGCCAATTTTATGCGAACTTACTATTTGTTTGACCTAACTGCCGAATTGGTGGCATTTCTTGGAACGCAACTTAGTGGCAATATACAGCTTGCATGGAGGGCATTTCTAGCTAGACCTATAATAAACGTAACTTATTAAAAAAAAGAATCTATTGATACGATTGTTCGATAAAATATTCTTGCCACAAAGATTAAAGAATTAGAAATAGCAGCTTCGGGTGTGTTATCGCCAAGCGTAACGCACTATCTTGTGGTGCGTTCAACTTCGTTATAACGCACCCTACAACTTCCAATACTACTTGGCTAAGAGGAAATGAGAAACCGGGAATAAGCCCCCTCGACTATCTTTAACCGACATGTATTGCTACAACTTCTTCAAAGCCGATAACGCACCCTACAGCTGCTACAGCTACAGCTTTTATTGCCAAGAAAAAAGTCATAGCTTTGTCTAAGCTATGACATATATTTAAGTCAACATTACAAATCAAATAAATGGCTTATACCAAGTAAGGCTCTTGATGAGTTTTGATTGTGCAGTTAGAACGCGGATAAGTAACGCAAAGTAAAGCAAATCCCTTAGACATTTGGTCGTCATCTAAAAAGATTTGGTCAGATTGATCGACCTCACCTTCAACTATTTTGCCAACACAGCTAGAACAAGAACCAGAGTGGCAAGAAAAAGGTAATTCAATACCAGCTTCTTCGGCTCCATCTAAAATGGTAGTATCTTCATCACATTCAATGACTGTGTCCAGTTCTTCTTTTTTGTTGATTAATCTAACTTGATAGGTAGCCATTTCGCGTTCTCCTCAAAGTAAAGGAATAAGATAAGATGGTTAGTGGTCATTAGTCAGTAGTCAGTGGTCATTGCAACTAACAAAGAATAACTAACGAAAAGCAACTGACAAAGAACAACTAAAAAAGAATAATTAGACCAAAGTTATCAAGCATGTAGCTTGTTACATTAGACACAGACGGGGACGACTGAATGTAGGCATTACTTACAAGGTTTTGCTTCCGGAGTACAATCTCCAGCACTGAATGACTTACCGCAGCTGCAAGTATTTGTAGCCATAGGGTTAGTAAATTTGAAGCCGCTCTCCATTACACCTTCGACAAAATCGATTACCATTCCTTCTAATAAAGGTGCGCTTTCGGTATCGACATAAATCAGCACCTGATTTTGCTCGATTACGATGTCATCGGGTTTG
>CAXTCQ010000004.1:0-111285 GCA_964242965.1 uncultured Calothrix sp.
TTATTTGGGGGTTTTATATCAACGTCAAAGTCGAAATCTCGAACGTTTGTTTGAAGGGTTATTGCCAAACAGTTTGAGGCAGTTTTTACCGCGAGAGTAAATATGCGGATTTACGATACCAAATTCCGCAACCAAGTTTCGTCTTCTTTGGATAACTTCGGACTGCAAAAGAGACTGTAATCGATAGCAAGTTCTAACCTAACACGGTCGTAAACCCGATGTAGCAAAGGTTGTAATTCTAATAATGGTTCTTCTTCCCCACTACGCAGAGGAATTGGAAAAGCTGGGATTGGTTGTTTCAAGTTAAATGCATAGAGTTGCGCTTTGGGACGTTGAGGACTGCGACTAATTGATATGCGATAATCAGAAGCGATTGCTCCAACCATTGGGAAAGGTTGACCGCTTCGCAATAAATCAATTTCGACTAAGTTGGTAGAGCTAGTGAGGACTTGTTGGCGTTTTTTTAGGTATGCATCACGTCCTTCCCCAGAGCGCTTATTTTTGGGCGATAATAATTCAATAGTAGTGATGACGCTACAATTAGCAACTTCACGAATTTCCAAAAAACGCTCTTGAACTTCTTGGGCAATGGGAATTTCAATATTCAGAGGTTGAATTATTGCAGTCAAGGTTAAAGTTGGAGTTGTATTCTGTGGAATTCCAGTTACGGAAACATCGGGAATCCCAACTAATACGCTTTCTCCATCATCGCTTAGATACACGCGCTTTTCGACAGCAACCCGATAATCTCGACTTAAACAATCGTCCAGCGCATCAGCTATTGCCACAATCATCCGACTGTGAAATTCTGACCATAATGGACTTTCTATATAGGGATTCATGCCGGGTAAGGGAGAGGGCATGTGTTTAAACCTTGAATTCAAGTTTATATATATATTATCAAGGCAACGGAAGACAGCCGTATCGGTGTCGATTTGCCTGGGGAAAGTTAGAAATAGTTAGAAATAGTTTACTCCCCACCACTAATAGGTTCAGCCGCAGGTGCAGATTCCCGACTTTGGCGTAAAATACTCCGCAATTTACCATTACTATCTGATGATTGATTTGGTTGGTTGAAATTCCGTCGCTTTCTTCGAGTCGGGGTTTGTTGTTCTCCTGATGTTCTCACATCGGCAGTAATTTCACGTTTTTGTCTCGCTGCTTCTTCTGTTAAGTTATTTTCCACCTGCTGACGACTGAGGTTAGCACTTTCTTGAATTTCCATTTGTCGTCTTTTTTCTTCCCTTTGACGCCGGCGTTCTTGAACCTGGCGTTCCTGCCGAGAACCTCTTTGCACGTAGTTTGCAGATACTTGCACATTTCGTTTTCCAGCAGCAGAGGGCTTTAACTTAAATTCCCTCGCTTGTTCAACTGCGGCTGCATCTAATTCATTGTTACCGCTCGAACGCGCTAATCTGATATTTATAGTTCTACCATTTTCATCAACATCGAACTGAACTTTAGGATTACCTTCAATACCTCGCCGTCTTGCTGTCTCTGGATATTTTAGTTCGCATTTTTCACATTCTGCGGCATTTAACCGAGAAATAGTTTGAGGCTTTGTTTCAGGTTTTGGCAATATTGGGGTTGTTGGAGATGTTGCGACCTTCGTACCCGAACCTCTACCATTGCCACTACCTGTACCGCTACCCGTACCGGAACCGAAACCATTACCGCTACCAGTACCGGAACCGAAACCATTACCGCTACCTGTACCGGAACCGAAACCATTGCCACTACCTGTACCGGAACCATTTCCACTAGCAACACCAGTACCATTTCCTCCAAGCACTGGCTTATTTAATTCACCCGAAGCGTTTCCAGGGTTCGTTTGAGCTGCTTTTAAATCTCGCATGTCACCCAGGAGACTTCTTAATTTTTCGCTACTTGCTGGTGTATTTTGTTCCGGTTGTGTATATTTATCTAGGTTGGAACTAGTAGTTTGAGTTATAGGAGTATTTTGGCGGTTTGTAGATATAGCTGTTTGACTTGAATTTTCTGGATTTGCCTTTTCTAATGGTTTTTCACCATCGGTAACAACTGGTTTTACTGGTTCGATTTGCTGTTGCGGTGCAGTTGCAATTTTCTGTTGTTCTGTACTCGGTTGAAGTTGCTCTTTTGGTGTCTCAAAACTTTCAGCTAGCTTTTGGACTGGAGCAACTGGTTGCACTCTAGATAGGTTTTGTTGTGTAAGTGGTGAAACTGGTTGAGTCGTTATAGTTTTTTGTTGCGGAATATTTGGCTGTGGAATTATTGGTGCTGGTTTTGCTGGGCTCCCACCACCTAGAGAAATCGATCCACTACCCGCACTACCACCAGAGGTAAGAACTTTAGTATCTGTTTTAGCTAATTCTTCTTTGACTAGCTTCTCTGGTTTGGTTTCGATTGGAGGGGGTGTTTTGACTTCCGGCTCAATAAAAGTTAGCTCAATCGGCTCCTCCTCCATCTCCGGTACTCTTGCTAACAGATTCACTATGCCAGAAGCTAGTACCGCTAAATGCAGCACCAAGGAGCCAATCATGCTAAAAGCCAGAAATGGCTTGAGAGCTTTGATTTCTTTTTGTCGCTGTTCTATTGCGATACCCGAAAAGCTCATACTTCTTGCCACCTATTTTTACTAGTGTCTTTAGACTAAAACGGTTATATGCAAAAGTCAATCAATAAATTAAAGTACTTATTCAGCTATACAATCTACTATTTAAGCTTTAAAAGCCTGTTGAATAAGATTTATAGTAATTAAGACTAGATAAGTTTACAACAATTTATATCATTAAATTCTTATATCTACTTGACTTAAGTTTTGTTTTATCTTAATGTTTATTGCAAGTATATATCATTATCTGGTGTAGCAACGGTTAGTCAAAACAAAAAAATTACAGATTACTTTAGAGGTTGGTAAATGGGAATAAGCAAGCTTTTTGAAGCAGGTGGCGTGGTGATGTGGCCCCTGCTAGGGTTTAGCGTAGTTGCGATCGCACTAATTATAGAAAGGATTCGCTTCTGGTATCAGGTAAATACCCGCCAAAGTCGGATAGTACGCGAAGTGTTGAATCTTTATCGTTTGGATAATGTCGTTAGTGCTTTGGATAAACTGCAAAAAAATGTAGATTTACCAATTGCGCGGGTTTTTCTTTCTGCATTGTCACTCGAAGAACCAAATCCAGAAGAGTTCCGCTTGGCGTTGGAAAGTGAAGCTCAAGCAGAAATTCCGATCCTTAAGCGGTTTAGTAATATCTTTGATACCATCATTGCTCTTGCACCCCTATTTGGGTTGCTGGGAACAGTTCTGGGTCTAATAACCTCGTTTGCTTCGCTGAATTTAGGTGATGTGGGAGGAACGAAAACAGCTGGTGTTACCAGTGGTATTAGTGAAGCGCTGGTATCTACTGCTTCGGGATTGATTGTTGCCATATTTGTACTGTTATTCGCCAACACATTCCGAGGATTTTATCAACGTCAGATAGCTTTTCTCCAAGAATATGGCGGACAGCTAGAGTTATTGTACCGTCGTCGTTACGAACGAGGAGAAAAATATGCGACTACCAGATGAACCCGATATTCCCGCACAGATAAATATCGTCCCGATGATAGATGTGATATTTGCAATTTTGACATTTTTCATTATGTCAACGCTATTTTTAACCAGGCAAGAAGGATTACCTGTAAATTTACCGAAGGCGGCGACATCACAGCAATCGCAGATTCCCACTAGAATTACCGTGACAGTAGAGCAATCTGGACAAATTAGCTTGAATAAAAAGCCAATAACTGTTGATGTATTGAGCGAGCAAGTACGTACTTTGGTGGGTAAAAATCCAGAATCGGTTGTAGTAATTAATGCTGATAAAAAAGTCGAACACGGCAACATTGTCGCGGTAATGGATAAAGTGCGTCAGGTGAAGGGAGCAAGATTAGCGATCGCTACTCAAAAGTAGTAAGTAGATACTACGCAAAATTATTTATATATCTTTTTTTGCTGTTTACTTGACTGAATATAGAATTCAGAATTCAGAATTCAGGAATATATAATTAATTTTGCACAGGCACTTAGCATGTTTTGGATCGGACAATTGGATCGGACAAGTTCAAGGGCGAAAAACTTTCGTTCTCTTAATCATGTTTACTAACAGAGTGCAGTTGATTTTTTTAGAAAAATTTTTCCGTGACAACAGTCGTTACGCCTTCAGAGTACTTAAAAGAAAGCCATTTCGAGTTTTACCGTTGGTACTCGGTCTGATTTTTGCTTTGGTTATAGGCAGCCAAAGTTTAAGTTATCCGCCAAAATCCACTGAAATACTTTGGGATACATATGGTATTCCACATATATATGGGAAAGATGCCCAAGGTGCGATCCTCGCTTTTGGTTGGGCGCAAATGCAAAGTCATGGTAACTTGTTGCTGCGTATGTACGGTCAAGCAAGGGGTCGTGCTGCTGAATATTGGGGAGAAAAGTATTTAGAATCGGACAAATGGGTATTGACTATGGGAGTACCCGAACGCGCCCGTTCTTGGTACTCTGCACAAAGTCCAGCTTTTCGGACTTATTTGGATGCCTTTGCTAACGGGATAAATACTTATGTAAAGGAACATGCCGATCTAATTGATGATTCGGTGGAGGTCGTGTTGCCAGTTAAAGGAGAAGATGTACTGGCTCATCTTCAACGAGTGCTTAATTTTACATTTGTAGTCAGTCCAGAGCAAGTAGCGGGTGTGAGTAGCCCAGAAGTGAAAGCTGGTTCTAACGGTTGGGCGATCGCACCCAAACATTCTGCAAATAATCACGCGATGTTACTAGCAAATCCACACCTTCCTTGGTCTGATTTATATCTGTGGTATGAAGCACAAATAACTGCCCCAGGTATTAACGCTTATGGAGCGACACTGGTGGGGATTCCAGTTTTAGCGATCGCCTTCAATAACAATTTGGGTTGGACTCATACTGTCAACACCTTCGATGGCTGGGATACCTACTCTCTTAAACTTGCAAATGGTGGTTATCTTTTCGATGGGAAAGTTCGTCCTTTGGAAACACAAACCCTTCAGATGAAGGTAAAACAAAAAGATGGGACGCTACGGGAGCAGCCGCTAGTAGTAAAAAGTTCCGTCCACGGACCTGTTGTGTCAGAGAATGAAGGTAAAGCTCTAGCGCTGCGAGTAGTCGGTTTGGATCGTCCTGGTACGCTCGAACAGTGGTGGGATATGGCGCGATCGCAAAATCTGACTCAGTTCCAAAAGGTTCTTCAGCGCTTACAACTGTCGATGTTTACAGTCATGTATGCCGATCGAGAAGGACATATTATGCACCTATTTAACGGACAGGTTCCAGTGCGTCAAGAAGGTGATTTTAAATACTGGCAAGGTATTATTCCTGGTGACACATCAAAAACTTTATGGACGAAAATTCACCCTTACCAAGATTTACCGCGTGCGATCGATCCTCAAAGCGGCTGGTTACAAAACGCAAATGACCCACCTTGGACAACTACCGAACCACAAGCTATCAAAGCTGATAATTACCCACCTTATATAGCACCAAGAGATTCAATGTACTTTCGGGCACAGCGCTCTGCCAGAATGCTAGCTGATGATGAAAAAATTTCTTTTGATGAAATGCTTGCATACAAGCATTCTACCCGAATGGAACTAGCTGACCGCCTCTTGGATGATTTGATACCCTCTGCACGAAAGTACGGTAATGAATTAGCTAAACGTGCGGCTCTTGTGCTAAAAGATTGGGATCGGCAAGCTAATGCAGATAGTCGAGGTGCAGTACTCTTTGCTATTTGGGCGGAGGAAGTGGATTTAGATAAAACATTTAGTAAACCTTGGAGTGAAGATTCGCCACGTACTACACCTGATGGTTTGGTTAATCCTCAAAGTGCAGTCGCAACGTTGTCAGCAGTGGCAGCCAAAGTAGAAAAGACTTATGGAGCGCTAGACGTGCCGTGGGGTGAGGTTTTCCGTCTGAAGTATGGAAATATAGATTTACCAGCTAATGGTGGTGACGGGGAACTTGGTATTTTCCGCGTTCTTAATTTTGCTCCTTCAGAAAACGGAAGGTATCAAGCTGTCGCAGGGGATTCGTATGTGGCTGCAATTGAATTTTCTAATCCTGTAAAGGCGATGGCACTAACCAGCTACGGTAATGCATCTCAACCGGGATCGTCCCATGTTGGCGACCAATTAACCTTGTTTGCCAAGAAACAATTGCGTCCAGTGTGGCGCGATCGCGCTACGATTGAGGCTCATTTAGCTGAACGCAAAGCGTTTTAGGTGTGTAACAAGCGGCTTTACGCATCAACTTTGTAAAGCCGTTAAAGCTACGAATACATATTCAGTTGTTGAGCAATACTGTGAAGTAAAAGAGGTTGGGCTGAATGTAGAAAGAAATGGTCTCCGGGAAACATCTGCAATTGATAAGAGCTATTCGTCTGTTTTCGCCATGCCTCCAAATCTTCAAGAGTGATATCTTTATCCTGCAAGCCACCAAAAGCAGTAATAGGACACTCAAGTGGCGGCTCGGTAGTGTAAGTATAAGTTTCTAGGACAGCAAAATCCGCTCGTAAAATGGGTAAGAGTAGTTGCATTAGTTCGGCATTTTGTAGTACTGATAAAGGAGTACCGTTGAGGTGTCGCAGTTCTTGCAAAAATTCTGTTTCTGGTAGAACGTGGATGGGTGAGTTAGTGTTAGGAATTTGAGGGGGACGACGACCTGATATAAATAGGTGAATAGGATTTTTTCTGTACTTTTGGCGAAGTAGACGGGCTAACTCAAAGCTTATTAGCCCACCCATACTGTGACCGAAGAAAGCGAATGGCTTATCGAAATATACCATTAAATGGGATGAAATCTCGCTCACAAGAGGTTTTAACCGGGTGAATGGAGTTGACTTCATTTGAGTTAAACGTCCAGGCAGTTCGATAGGGCAAACTTCGATACTTTTTGGTAGTCTATCTGCCCATGTACGAAAAATTAGAGAGCTAGCACCTGCATATGGAAGACAAAATAGCCGTAGGGAAGCTTTGGGATTAGGTTTAGGGCAAGTAAACATAAATTAAAGATTGCTGTAGTATGCATTAATTATATAAATCGTTTCGCCACGTTTTTTGCTTCCTTACGCCTAGCTTTTGCCCAACGTCGTTGCTGCCACATAATCAACCCTGTAATCAGTAGAAATAGGGGAGCAATACCAGTAATGAAATAGAGAACTTTAATTGTCCAACCACCATACTCACCAAAGTGTAAAACTACCATTGTTTCCATCAAACGGCTCGCAAAAGGAGCTTTTTTGGGATTTTTAACTTGCAAAAGCTCACCCGTATACCGATCGAAATAAAGCCAAGTAGTTTTGTTAAACTCATTTTCGCCAGGAAATTGCATCCACAATTTGAAAGCATCCTCAGGTTCTTTAGCGGGAAAAATTTTGTAGATTTTGGCTTTTGGTAAAGTTATCTTAGCTTTTTGCAACAAATCGTCAATTTCCATTGTCGGCACATTTGCTACAACCCTAGATTTAGGTGGAGGGGGAGGAAGTGGTGTTTGGGCGATCGCATGGACAGTAGCTTCTACAGGAGTCCAAAAAACCATTACAGTTCCGGTAAAAGCGAGCAGGCTTAAAAGCGTTACAGATACCATACCCCCAAGTTTGTGAAGGTCATAATTGATCAGTTTCCAAGGAGCATTCCAACGAAATCTCCAGCCTTGTTTGAAGTTGTGCCAACCATTCCACAAAATTAAACCAGTCACTCCTAATAGTAGGAGTATGCCACCACAAATTCCTACCACTTGTCCCCCAATGTCACCCGCCAACAAATAGACATGCAAATCAATCAAAAGCCCGCTTAAACTCTGTTTCCAAGGGCGAGAACCATTCACTTTACCTGTATATTGGTTAACATACACATTTGTAAATTCTTCATTTGGAGACATCATCATCACCTCATATGCCCAATTAGGATTTTCGGGAACGATGATGCGGTGAGGTTTAAACTCTGGATAAGGCTTTTTTGCAGCATTAAGAATTTGCTGTGCTGAAACAATCTGTTCTTGCGGTACGACTTTGAGTAGTTGAGGATTAAAAAAATGATCGATTTCTTCTGAAAATACCAGTAGGCTACCAGTTAAGCTAATAATAACAAGCAAGATACCTGGAATTATGCCTGCATAGCGATGCAAAACCAAGGAGAGTTTGCGTATCAATGTTACTACCATCCTGTTAAAATTCTATAGCGATGGAACCAACGACCGTAAAGGGATCGCCAGGGGCAATAGCTTCTCTATAGCTTTCAGTTGAACGGATGTACTGAATGTCAAAAATATTTTTGAAATTAAGACCCGCTTTCCAATTACTTCTCCGGTAAAAAATGGCTGCGTCTGTACGAATATAGCTAGGCACTTGGAAAGTATTTTCCAGATCGCCTTGACGTTCTCCGACAAAAAACATTCCAATTCCAAACCCTAATCCTTGCATGTTCCCTTTTTGAATTTCATAAGTAGTCCAAAAGCTGGCAGCATTGTAGGGAACATTACTTAATCTATTGCCTGTGAGTGTTCCATTACTTGCAGTAATGGCATCAGCAGTAACTTTGGCATCAGTATAGGCATAGGAAGCAATAACATTCCAACCAGGGAGAATTTGCCCAGCAACATCAAGCTCAATACCCCAACTTTTCTGCTCACCTATAGCAACAAAGTAGTCTGGGTTGTTTATATCTGTGCTAGCAACATTGGACTTGCTGATTTGATAAGCTGCTAAATTAGTTACCAGTTTTTTATCCAAAAATTCCCCTCGGATTCCCGCTTCATACTGCTTACCCCGCTCTGCTTCCAAGAACGACCCATCAAATCTAGTTGCAAAATTTGGTTGGAAAGATTCGCTGTAACTGGCATAAAGTGAAAGTGGTGGAATTGGTTGGTATACTAAACCAACACGTGGGCTAAACGCTTCATCATACTGGTTAGAAGTTGTATCGCTTGTATTATCCTTGCTTTCTTGGTCTACAATGTCAAACCTTCCACCCAATACTAATTTCAAATTATTGGTCAGAGCAATCTGATCTTGTAAAAAAATGCCTAAGGAATTTGCGCTATCTTGATTATCACGCACTGTATTCGTTAGTTCTGAAAGAGCAGGTCTAGATATTTGGTTGTAAATTGGATTAAAAATGTTGATACTTGGAGTCAAACCTGCTGGCAATCGTTTTTGTGTGCCTTCAGCGGTATTTCTAGAAAAATCAATGCCGAATAGAAGGGTATGCTCTACCGGACCAGTTTTGAATTTACTGGTCAGATCGGTTTGCATTGCATATCTTTTCGCAATATCATCGTTCGATCTAAAATTTCTCAGCAATTCTCCTGTCTCTTCATTTTCTTCATCTAGACCTAGTGGTTCTGCTCGATAGTCAAACGTATTAGATGATAGGAATCTAAATGCATTACGTAATTTTAAATTTTCATTGAAGCGATGTTCTAACTCATATCTTGCACCAATTTCTTCTAGGTTACTTACATCGTTTTTCTCGCCAAAAATCCGGCTGTGGGGAGTATCGACAACTTTATTCCCAGTAGCTATTAAACCCCTATCAAAAGGACGTTCGTCATTCAAGTAACTAAATTCTAGAGTGAAATCTGTCTGCTTATCGATTTGTAAACTAACTACAGGTGTGAAGAAGGTGCGCTCAATTCTTCGGTCAAAATTACGGAAAGTACCGGAGTTTTCATAAGCAGCATTTAGGCGATAGCTAGCAGTTCGATCCCGATTTAAAGGATTAGATATATCTATCGCACCTCGATAGAAGGAGTAATTTCCTAATTGCAGTTCACCAAAGTAAAACGGCTGAGATAGTGGTTTTTTTGTAACTAGGTTGATTACCCCTCCTGGCTCTAGATTACCATATAAAACTGAAGCAGGTCCCTTGAGAACTTCTACCCGCTCCAAATTGGCAGTTTCGTTCAACCCACTAGCAAAACCATTACTGCCTAAGCCATTTGTAAGAATATTTCTACCAAAAGAACTTGAGAAACCACGAATAACAAAGCCGTCTCTACTACTACCGAAATTATCACCAGAACTAATTCCACTGACGTTACGAACTGCCTCATTCAGTCTAATAACTTGTTGGTCTTTTAATATTTGCTGAGGAACCACCTGAATCGACTGAGGAATATCACGTAATGGTGTATCGGTTCTAGTTGCAGTCGTCGCATTCGTTCCAGTGTATCTATCTTGCTCGCCAGTGACAACCAATTCAATCGGTGCATCAGCTTCAGATGTTGATTGTTGTGGTTTTTCAGACTCGGGTACAGTTGATGGTACTGGTTGTGTTTGGGGTAATTCTGGGGAGGATGCTACTGATGCCAAGCCAAAAATCAGCCCTTCATTACTATCAAATAATTCAACCGTTGGTAAAACCTTCTCACCTACCACTGTCACCCGAACAGTATTTGCATCAATATTTATAACTGTTATCTCAGTAATTCCCGCAAGAGGTTTCTCCGAACGGAATGTGAAAGCATCCCCCGACGGTAGTCGCAGTTGTGCCCCAGGTATATCAGCAATAAAGTTATTAGCAGCACTACGATTTGTAACTTGCAAGCGATCGCCTTCAGTCGTTTGTAAAATCAATTCCACACCTTTATCCGTGGGATTTGCCTTAACTACCGCGATTGGCACAACTTCTTTTGAAGGTGTTGGTACTTGTACAAGTACATCTGCACTCTTGTCAGGAATCTTTTTGGCTGGGTTATCTAACTTCGGGGCAAAATTTTTACCTTGGGTATCCTCTCGTATCTCCTCGCTTTTGGCAGGAGTGCCGACAAAAACAATAGCTGCACCCGTCAGCAACAGACTTTGAAACAATTTATCTAACTTCATTTATCCCCTTACGCTCAGTAATACTACTTTGTTGCACCAGACACAAAACAATTAATAAGAGCTATTTGCATTAAAGCTAATGAGCTTAAATATATTACGAAGTCATGTAAGACACAAGATAAATAGTAATTTATTTCAATTAAATGGTTAATAAGCAGTCATCTAACTTAAGCCAGGTGTTTATTTAACGTAGAAGCGAAGACAAAAACCCTTTCCCAGCAAGCATCTTGAAAAGCTGGAATAGCTCACTTGATTGCGGAGTTATGTTAGATAGGACAAAATTGACGTAGCTTATACGTAGCTTAAATATCTGTTTTCAAGAGACTTTTTGAAAAATTAGGTAACTTATCATCTGCCGAAAGATATAAATAAACAGATAATAGGCAAAACTGATACATGAAAACCCTTTGATAATTATTACTAATAAAGCTCATATTGCTAAAGCCACTAATTCTCGTTATAGTAACTAAGACTTAATAAAAATAAGTTGCAATAAGTTCGATGAGTATCTACCTTAAGTAAATCGCTAGTAAGGTTTGCTGTTTATTTTTCTCTCGTCAAAGTGAGGAACGGCAGCATATCAGGGTTGTATCTCAACTGTTGAAAGAAATATGAATAATTTTTCTAATAGCTCTTTTGAAGCTTCTAGCAACTGTTCTACAGTTGTTGAACTATTGTTTTTAAGAAGCTCTACGCAGCCGCATCTCGATGCTTTTACCTTCTTGCTGGATGGGGAAATGGAAAAAGCGACGCTAACCTATCAAGAATTAGATCGATTAGCGCGTAGAATAGCTGCTCAATTACAAGCATTAGGTTTGACTGGGGAACGTGCCTTACTACTTTATCCACCAGGCTTAGAATATGTTGCTGCATTTTTTGGTTGTCTATATGCGGGAGTGGTGGCAGTTCCGGCTTATCCTCCACGTAATGGACGCAATACCCCCAGAATTTTATCAATTTTGAAAGATGCACAAGCGGCTGTAATCCTGACTACGACAGCCATCTTGCCTCAAGTGCAATTCTTATTTGCTGATAAATTTAATATAGATGATATTCATTGGCTGACCACAGATAATCTCACCACTGGTATTGAAGCCCTTTGGCAAAAGCCTTTTATTAGTAAAGATACCCTCGCATTTTTGCAATACACTTCTGGCTCCACTGGGATACCCAAAGGTGTAATGCTCAGTCATGGCAACCTACTACATAATGCTGCCGTAACTCGCCAGTACATGGAACATTCCTCAAGTAGTAAATTTGTGACTTGGCTTCCTGTTTATCATGACATGGGACTCATCGGCGGTGTACTGCAACCTTTGTATGGTGGCTTTTCTTGTGTCATGATGCCACCTGCTGCTTTTCTGCAACGTCCTTATCGTTGGTTAGAGGCAATTTCTCGTTACAGAGGGACTACCAGTGGCGCTCCCAACTTCGCTTACGAACTTTGTATTGAAAAAATTACTCCCGAACAACGCTCAACACTGGATTTAAGTAGTTGGAGTGTCGCCTTTAACGGTGCTGAACCTATTCGCCAGAAAACCTTAGAGCATTTTGCCTACACCTTTGCTGAATGTGGTTTTCGTCCAGAAGCTTTCTATCCATGTTATGGCATGGCAGAAGCAACCTTGATGGTATCTGGTAGCGTCAAATCAGCTTTAGTCACAACCAAATATTTACAAAAAAAAGCTTTAGAACGCAACAATATAATTGCTGCGGTTACTAATGAAGATAATGCGATGCCCTTGGCAACCATCGAAGATGGTATCGCATTAGTTAGTTGTGGTCGAGTTGTACCACAACAGCAAATTGTCATTGCTAACCCGGAAACCTTAACCAGTTGTGCAAGCGATGAAGTTGGTGAAATCTGGGTTTGTGGAGCAAGTATTGGTCGTGGTTACTGGAATCGACCGGAAGAAACAGAGCAAACCTTCCGCGCTTACCTTCAAGATACGGGAGCAGGACCATTTTTGCGTACTGGAGATTTAGGCTTTTTACACGACGGTGAACTCTTCATTACTGGTAGAGTTAAGGATTTAATCATTATTAGGGGACGCAATCTCTACCCACAAGACTTGGAATTGACCGCAGAACGTTGCCATAAAATATTGCGTGCGGGAAGTGGAGCGGCTTTTGCTGTGGAGGTAGAACAAGAAGAACGACTGGTAATAGTACAAGAATTAGAGTTTCGTGCCAAACCAAATGTAGAAGAAATTACTGCTGCTATTCGCCAGGCGATCGCCCTTGAACATGAGGTACAAGTTTATGCAGTTATTTTAATCAAAGCTGGCACAATTCCCAAAACTTCCAGTGGTAAGATTCAGCGTCGGGCTACAAAAGCAGGATTTTTAGCAGGTACATTAGAAGTTGTTGGTAGCAGTATTCTGGAAATTGCCCAGACAACGGAAGAACAATTTCTGACACGCACAGAATTACTAGCAGTAGAATCAGAACAACGACAACAGTTATTAAATTGCCATTTACAAAACCTAGTAGCAAGGGTATTGAGGTTAACTCCTTCTCAAGTAGACGGAGAGCAACCTTTGAGTAGTTTGGGTCTAGATTCCCTAAAAGTTTTCGAGTTAAAAAACCGAATTGAGATTGATTTTGGGGCAGCTATATCTGTAGCTGAATTCTTTGATGGTGCTGGTATTGCTGAGTTAGCAACCCAAATATTAGACCAAGTTAATCGCAACCAGAATAGTGTATACCTACCTATCAAAGTAGAGACAGCCAATAATTATCATCCACTTAGCTTTACTCAACAGCAGTTATGGTTTATCAATCAACTGCAACCGGGAACAGCTACATATAACATTTCTGTAGCTGTTCAAATAAAAGGACGGCTGAATCTATCTGCATTAGTTCGCAGTCTCAATGAAATTATTCAAAGACACGACATTTTACGGACAAGCTTTGAGGTAGTGGATGGTGAACCTGTTCATAAAATTGAAGATTTTGTCGCATTAACTATACCTGAAGTTGATTTACAGCATCTTGCTAATGAACAGCAGCAGGTGGAAGTGCAAAAATTATCTCAGCAAGAAGCTAAGGTTATTTTTGACTTAGGAAAAGCACCGTTATTGCGGGCAAAACTGCTGCACTTGAAAGCAGAAGAGGCAGTATTAGTTTTGACACTACATCACCTAATTGGTGATGGTTGGTCAATCAATATTTTAGTTCAAGAATTATCTGTAATTTATCAAACTTTAACTGATGAAAATTCGTCTCTGCCAGACGCTACGCAAACACAATTACCAGAAGTTCCTGTACAGTATAATGATTTTGTTTACTGGCAACGAAACTGGTTGCAAGGTGAAGTTATAGAAAAGCATTTAGCTTATTGGCAGCAGCAATTAAGCGGAATTCCTGTACTGCAACTACCTACAGACCGTCCCAGACCCCCAATACAAACGTTTAGGGGAGCGCGGCAGAAGTTTGTATTGTCTACAACCTTAACTGAAGCAATCAAACAGTTAAGTCAACGGGAAGGTACAACCTTATTTATGACTTTGTTGGCAGCGTTTCAAACCTTGCTCTACCGCTACACAGGTCAAGAAGATATTCTTATTGGTTCACCAATTGCCAACCGTAATCGGGCTGAACTGAAGCAGTTAATTGGGTGTTTTGTCAATACTTTGGTATTGCGTACCAATTTAGAAATAAATCCTACTTTTACAGAATTGTTAGGACGAGTACGAAAGGTTGCAATTGATGCCTATACTCATCAAGATTTGCCTTTTGAGAAATTGGTAGAAGCATTGCACCCAAATCGGGATTTGAGCTATAACCCATTGTTTCAGGTGATGTTTGTTCTGCAAAATCCTGCCTCAGATGATATTTGGAAAATTGAGGAACTAGATACTGAAACTGCTAAATTTGATCTTCTGCTATCAATGATTGATAGTAAAGAAGGATTGATCGGGACGCTAGAATACAGCACCGATTTATTTAACGTAGATACTATAGCTAGGATGGTAGGGCATTTCCAAACTTTGCTGGAGGGTATAGTTAGTAATTCCAATCAACATATTTCTGAGTTACCAATATTGACACCTGCTGAAAGTGAGACACTACTAATAGACTGGAATAATACTAAAGTCGATTATCCCCAAGAAGCTTGTATCCATGAGTTGTTTGAGGCACAAGTAGAAAAAATACCGGATGCGATCGCTCTGATTTTTGCTAATCAAGAACTGACCTATCGAGAGTTAAACAATCGAGCCAATCAACTAGCTCACTACCTACAAAATGTAGGCGTAAAAGCAGAAACTTTGGTTGGTATCTGCATGGAACGCTCTCTAGAAATGGTGATTGGGATTTTAGCTATCCTCAAAGCAGGTGCGGCTTATGTACCATTAGATCCTACTTACCCAGCAGAGCGTCTTAGTTTCGTGCTGGAAGATGCTCAGTTGAAATTTATCCTCACTCAACAAAAACAAAGTCACAAATTATCGAACGATAAAACACAACTAATCTGCCTGGATACAGACGGGAAAATCATCGCTAAAGAAAGTATAGATAATCCTAATAGTCAAGTTAGACCTGCATCTTTAGCTTATATTATTTACACCTCCGGTTCTACAGGTAAACCCAAAGGCGTTTTAGCCAATCACGCCAACGTTGTGCGTTTGTTTGCCGCTACTGATGCTTGGTTTAAGTTTAACCAGCAGGATGTGTGGACGTTATTCCACTCGATTGCCTTCGACTTCTCAGTATGGGAAATTTGGGGCGCTTTGCTGTATGGCGGTCGTTTAGTTGTAGTTCCCTATGAAGTTAGCCGCTCACCCCAAGCTTTCTATGAGTTATTGTCTGAACAAAAGGTAACAGTTCTCAATCAAACTCCCTCAGCCTTCCGCCAATTGATACAGGTTGATGAATCTGTAACTGCTGCTGAAAAATTAAAACATATAAGATATGTGATATTCGGTGGTGAGGCTTTAGAACTCCAAAGTTTGCAGCCGTGGTTTGAGCAATATGGAGACAAGTCACCGCAGTTAGTGAATATGTACGGCATTACAGAAACAACTGTACACGTTACTTACCGCCCGTTAACTTGTACAGATATAACTCAGGCGAAAGGAAGCGTAATTGGTATTCCCATTCCTGACTTGCAAGTTTACCTGCTAGACCAACATCAGCAACTTGTACCAATGGGAGTTCCGGGTGAAATGTACATTGGTGGTGCTGGTTTGGCGCGGGGTTATCTGAATCGTCCAGAACTCACACAACAGAGATTTATTTCTCACCCGTTTGCACCAGGAACACGCCTTTATCGAACAGGAGATTTGGCACAATATTTACCTAATGGTGAATTAGAATACCTTGGTCGGATTGATAACCAGGTAAAGATTCGCGGCTTCCGCATTGAGTTGGGAGAGATTGAGACAACACTGAGCCAATACCCAAGAGTCAGAGAAACGGTAGTTTTAGTAAGGGAAGACATAGCAAACGATCGGCGCTTGGTTGCATACATAGTTTTTGATCGAGAGTCTGACTTTTCTGCAAATAAATTAAGACATTTCCTCAAGCAAAAACTGCCTGAATATATGCTTCCTTCTGCTTTTGTATTTTTAGAAGCATTACCTCTAACGAGCAATGGCAAAGTAGACCGTCGTGCTTTACCCGCACCGGAAAACTTGCGTCCAGAATTAACAACTAATTACCAAGCTCCTCATTCAGAGGTAGAAAAAACAATAGCTAAGGTTTGGAAACAGGTACTACAGCTAGAAAAAGTAGGGATTGACGATAATTTCTTTGACCTTGGCGGAAATTCTTTGTTGGTGGTGCAGGTAAACAACAAATTACGGGAAATTTTGAATCGAGATTTATCAGTTGTAGAAATTTTTCAGAATCCAACAATTAAGTCACTGGCACAACATTTAAGCCAAAAATCATCAGCACAAACAACTTTCAAAGAAATTAGCGATCGCACTCAAAAGCAAAAAGAAGCATTGAACCGACGTAATCAAGGAATTATGAAGTAGCGTCAGAATTTTAAATAATTTAAAAGGCAAGTAATAATTTATGGAAGGCATTGCAATCATCGGGATGGCTGGGCGTTTTCCCACTGCCAAAAATATTACGGAATTTTGGCATAATTTATGTAATGGTGTTGAATCAATTTCTCAATTCAGCGATGAAGAATTAATTGCGGCTGGAGTAGATCCATCATTACTTAATAATTCTAACTATGTAAAAGCGGGTGCGGTATTAGAAGATATAGATTTATTTGATGCTGGTTTCTTTGGCTTTAACCCCAAAGAAGCGGAGATGACCGACCCGCAACATCGTTTATTTTTAGAATGTGCTTGGGAAGCGTTGGAAAATGCTGGTTATGACTCTCAAAAATGCGAAAGTCGGATTGGTGTTTATGCCGGTGCAAGTTTAAATAATTATTTACCATTTAATTTAAATCGTGACCAAATTGGCTCCGCTCATACTTTCCAAAAATTAATTGGAAATGATAAAGATTTTCTTGCTACTCGCGTTTCTTATAAATTAAATTTGACTGGACCAAGTATAACAATTCAAACTGCTTGTTCTACTTCTTTAGTCGCGACTGCTTTAGCTTGCCAAAGTTTGTTAAATTATCAATGCGATATGGCTTTAGCGGGTGGTGCTTCGATTCGTGTACCTCAAAAAACAGGGTATTTACATCAAGAAGGAGGAATTTTATCACCTGACGGTCATTGTCGGGCTTTTGATGCCCAAGCAGGAGGAACAATTATTGGTAATGGCGTGGGAGTGGTGCTATTAAAGCGGTTATCAGATGCTCTTGCTGATGGCGATCGCATTTACGCTGTAATCAAAGGTAGTGCCATCAATAACGATGGTTCGGGTAAAGTTGGCTACACAGCACCAAGCGTGAGCGGACAAGCTGAAGCGATCGCAGAAGCAATAGCTTTTGCTGAGGTTGAACCTGAGACAATCAGCTATATTGAAACTCATGGAACGGGAACCAATTTAGGCGACCCCATAGAAATCTCCGCGTTGACAAATGCTTTTCGTGCTGGGACTCAGAAAAAAGGTTTCTGTGCTGTAGGTTCAGTCAAAACCAATATTGGACATTTAGATGCCGCCGCTGGAGTTACAGGTTTGATTAAAACTGCTCTAGCTTTGCAACATAAATTAATTCCTCCTAGTTTAAATTTTGAGAAACCCAATCCAGAAATTGACTTTGCCAATAGTCCCTTTTACGTCAATACCAAGCTGACAGAATGGAATCCAACTTCCACACCGCGCCGTGCGGGAGTTAGTTCTTTAGGTATTGGTGGGACTAATGCTCATGTGATTTTAGAAGAAGCCCCAGTTGTGAGAAGAGAACAGAAGCAAGGAAGGGATTATCATCTGTTGGTACTTTCAGCAAAAACTGACTCAGCCTTAGAAAAAGCGACTAAGAATCTCGCTCAACACCTTAAACAACATCCTGATTTAGACTTGGCAGATGTAGCTTACACATTGCAAGTAGGGCGTGGAGTTTTTAATTATCGCCGCATGGTGCTTTGCCAAAGTACCGAAGAAGTTATAGCTGCCCTCGAAACTACAGAGAATCAACAAGTATTAACTCACTTTGAAGAACCTATCGGGCGTTCTATCACCTTTATGTTTCCAGGGCAGGGCGCTCAGTATCTGGAAATGGGTCAAGAACTATACCAGACTGAGGCGATATTCCACGAACAGGTGGATCGTTGTTGTTTGATATTAGAACCCTATTTAAAATTAGATTTACGTTCAGTTATTTATCCAAAATCTGAAAAACAAGCAGCAGCAGAACAACTAAAGCAGACACAGCTAGCACAACCAGCACTGTTTGTCATTGAGTATGCTTTGGCGCAGTTGTGGATGTCTTGGGGTATCTCTCCTCAAGCAATGATTGGTCACAGTATAGGGGAATATGTAGCTGCTTGTCTGGCTGGTGTGATGTCTGTTGAAGATGCTTTAGTTTTGGTGGCTATGCGCGGGCAACTAATGCAAAAAATGCCAACAGGTGCAATGCTTTCTGTTTCCGCACCAGTAGAAAAAATTAAAGATTTGCTGAACGAAAATTTATGTTTAGCTGCTAATAATGCACCTTCTTTGTGTGTAGTTTCAGGAAGTGATGACGCAGTAGACACAATTCAAGAACAACTAACAGCATTAAATATAGAGTATCGCCGTCTGCATACTTCTCATGCTTTTCATTCTCGGATGATGGAACCGATATTAGAGCCATTCATGGTAGAACTAAGAAAGGTACAACTTAATCCTCCCCAAATTCCTTTCATTTCCAATTTAACGGGAACTTGGATTACAGCAGAAGAAGCCACAAGTCCGAATTATTGGGTACAGCATTTACGGCAAACAGTGCATTTTTCAGCAGGTGTATCTGTTTTGCTGCAAACAACTGAACGCATATTATTAGAAGTGGGACCAGGACATAGCTTGTGTACTTTGGTTAAGCAACATTCCCAGCAAGCTGGAGGACAGGTAGTATTACCTTCGTTACGTCATCCCCAAGAAGAAAAATCAGATGTAGCAATATTTCTCAACATTTTAGGACGGCTCTGGTTAGCAGGAGTTGAGGTAAATTGGTCTGGTTTTTATACTCACGAACAGCGTTACCGCGTACCTTTACCAACTTATCCCTTTGAACGTCAGCGTTACTGGATTGAACCAGAAGTTCAAGCTCAAGCATCCGGGATTGAAAGCAAATTAGGTAAAAAGCCTAACATCGCTAACTGGTTTTATGTTCCCTCCTGGAAAAGGCTCCCCCTCACCAAAACAAGAGATATTACCTCTGGTTGCTATTTAGTTTTTGTAGATGAATTTGGGGTAGGTTCACAACTTGTCCAAAAATTGCAACAACTTGGGCAGGATGCGATCGCTGTCAAAGTAGGAGAAGAATTTAATCAACTTGATAGCAATACATACGCTATCAATCCGGCTCAAGCGGATGATTATCATAACTTGCTGCGACAGTTACGGGAACAGGGAAAAACTCCCAATACAATTACCCATTTATGGAGTCTTACCCAATCACAAGCTTTATCTTGGGAAACAACTCAAAATTTAGGCTTCTACAGTCTAGTGTATCTAGTGCAAGCTATTGGACAACAACAAATAAGTGATGGAATTCAACTTTTAGTTATTGCTAATCATTTGCACGATATAACAGGAAATGAAGAATTATTTCCTGAAACAACAACCCTATTAGGTGCTTGCAAAGTAATTCCTCAAGAATATCAGAATATTAAGTGTCGTCTGGTTGATATCTTATTACCAACAACAGAAAATAAAGATTTTCTAGAGCGATTACTAGCAGAATTAACCACAGAATCAGAAGATTCAATAATTGCCTACCGGAATAATTACCGTTGGGTACAAACATTTGAGCCTATTGCGTTAGAAGCGGCTACCGAAGATAAAAATCGTTTGCGGCAACAAGGAGTATATCTGATCGCAGGTGGAATGGGAGGTATGGGTTTAGTTTTAGCTGAGTACCTAGCTAAAACCGTACAAGCCAAACTCGTTTTATTAGGACGTTCTCTCCCATCTGATAAGGAAAAAATCAAACAATTAGAAGCATTAGGCGCAGAAGTATTAGTACTGGCTGCTGATGTGACGAATGAGGAACAGATGCAAAGTGCGATCGCGCAATCTCTAGAACGCTTCGGTACAATTCACGGTGTCATTCACGCTGCTGGTGTTGCTGGCGCTGGGATGATTCAACTCAAAACACCAGAAATTGCCGAAAGAGTTTTTGCACCCAAAATTCAAGGAACGCTAACTCTAAATAATGTCCTCAAAAATATCAATTTAGACTTTTTAGTTCTTTGTTCATCCTTAAGTTCAATTCAAGGAGGTTTTGGACAGGTAGACTATTGTGCTGCTAATACATTTTTAGATGCCTTTGCCCATTGGAATTCATTAACAAATAACCGATTTACAGTTGCGATTAACTGGGATGCTTGGCAAGAAGTGGGTATGGCAGTTAATACTACTGTACCTAATGAAATCAAAAACTGGCGCGAAGCAAGTTTAAAAAATGCGATTTTACCAGCAGAAGGAATCGATGCCTTTAGTCGGATTTTGGCAAACTCTCAACCGCAAGTTATAGTTTCCACCCAAGATTTACAAGCAGGGATTGAACAACTTAACCAATTGGTTTTATCTTTATCCTTTACTCAAAAGCCAGTTAATTCTTGCCAAGTATCTGCTAGTAGACATTCACGCACTCCGCAAGAAAATACTTATGATGTAGCTCCTTGCACCGAAATTGAACAAACTATTGCTAATATTTGGCAAGAACTCATCGGTATCGAAAAAGTAGACATTCACGATAACTTTTTTGAATTAGGCGGACATTCTTTACTAGCTGTCCAAACTATTTCCCGTATTCGAGAAGCTTTTCAAGTTGAATTACCACTACGTACTCTCCTTTTTGATGCGCCAACAGTTAGCCAACTAGCCAATATTATTGCCGACAAACAACCGCAATCAGAGGAATTTGATGAAATCGCCCAGCTATTAGCAGAAGTAGAAAACCTCTCCATCGAAGATCTCCAAAAACAACTAGCCCAAGAATCACCAGTTAGTTAAATCACCTTTATTTCTGTATCTCCTTCTTTGCGTCTCTGCGCCTTTGCGCGAAATCATAAAAATATGGAATTCAGCATCCTCTACTTTTCCGGCGATGGCTCAACAACCGAATCAGAGAAATATAAACTCTTAGTAGAAACAGCTAAACTTGCCGATAAAAACGGTTTCACAGCAGTATGGACTCCCGAACGCCATTTTCATCCTTTCGGGGGTCTGTATCCAAATCCATCGGTGATTAGTGCAGCCTTAGCAATGGTAACTGAGAAAATTCAACTCAGATCGGGTAGCATTGTGATGCCAATACAACATCCTGTCAGAGTAGCCGAAGAATGGGCTGTAGTTGATAATTTATCTAATGGTAGAGTTGGACTTTCTTTTGCACCAGGTTGGCACGCCGATGATTTTTTATTACGTCCAGAAAATTACGCTGAACGTAAAGAAGTTATGTGGCATGACATCGATACTTTACTAAAACTTTGGCACGGTGAAGAAATTGAATTTGTTAATGGCTCAGGCAATAAAGTTAAAATAAAAACATTTCCCCGTCCAATACAATCTCAATTACCAATTTGGATTACTTGTCAAGCTGACAGTACATTTATTGGCGCAGGTAAAATAGGGGCTAATGTTTTAACCTCTTTGTTGTATGCCACCATTGATGATTTAGCGCAACAAATATCTCTTTATCGTCGTACTTTAGCTCAACACGGTAACAATCCAAAAAGTTGCAAAGTGTCTCTGATGATGCATACTTATATAGGAGATAATGAAAAATTAGTTAAACAAAAAGTAAAGCAGCCTTTTTGCAATTACCTCAAAACTCATTTTGGCTTAGTCGAAAACTTAGCTAAACGTATCAATTTTCAATTCAATCCCGAAAGTTTTACAGAAGAAGACCGACAACAGCTTTTAGAGTTTGCCTTTGAACGCTACTTCCAACAAGGTAGAGTGTTAATTGGTACGCCAGAAACTTGCCGCCAAACAATTGCACGTCTTAAAGAAATTGGAGTAGATGAAATAGCTTGTCTCGTTGATTTTGGTTTAAATTTGGATGCAGTAATGATAAGCTTGAATAAATTAAAAGATTTGACGCAAGAGTGGCAACAACCCCAACTGGGTAAATATTCAGCGTTAAGTTTATTTGGGTGAATAATTATGAATAATATAAATGAGAGAATTGCTGCTTTATCTCCTGAACAAAGAGTATTGTTTGAACTACGACTGCAACAAAAAAAAATAAATAATAAAAAAATAATATCAATCCCTAAAAGGACAGCATCAGACTTTTTATATTTATCATTAAGTCAAGAAAGATTGTGGCTTCTTCACCAGTTACAACCAGAAACACCTTTATATAATGAATCTAGCCTGTTGCATCTTACTGGTGAACTCGATATTATTGCTTTAGAAAGCAGTGTTAATAAAATTATTGAACGACACGAAATTCTTCGCACTAGCTTTCAAATTGTAGATAATCAAACTCGACAATTTATTCTCCCTAAACTAACATTTACTCTAACCCTTGTAGACCTACAAACTTGTCCGCAAGCAAAACAAGATGCAACCAAGCAGATTGTTACAGAGCATTCTCGACAACCCTTTGACCTTACTAAAGCACCACTTTTGCGGGGTACCCTAATTCATTTAAGTAAGCAAAAACATATTTTACTATTTACCATGCATCACATCATTTCTGATGGTTGGTCGTGGCAAATTTTTTATCGAGAGTTAGCAGCATTATACGCAGCCTTCCGCCAAAATAGTCCATCACCTTTGCCAGAACTATCACTTCAGTATGCAGACTTTGCTCTTTGGCAACAACAATGTTTAAACGACCAAGGGCAATCGCACCAGCTTAATTATTGGAAGCAACAACTAAAAAAAGCACCGCCAATTATTGCCTTACCAACAGATTATCCACGTCCTGCACGGCAAAGCTTTCGAGGTGCGCGTACAACTCTTACTCTCTCTCAAACACTTACAGACACGCTCAAGTCTTTAAGCCAGCAAGAAGGTGCTACCCTATTTATGGTATTGCTAGCAGCGTTTAAGACATTGCTTTACCGTTATACAAACCAGACTGACTTACTGGTTGGGACTCCTGTTGCTAATCGTACTTACAGCGAAATTGAGAATTTACTCGGATGCTTTGTTAACACTTTAGTTTTACGAACCGATCTATCTCAGGAACCGAGTTTTAGAGATTTGCTAAAACGAGTACGCGAGACAGCGTTGGCTGCCTATGCTCATCAAGACTTACCTTTTGAACAACTGGTAAAAGAACTACAACCGGAACGGACATTAAGCCATACTCCCCTGTTTCAGGTGATGTTCGTATTTCAAGATGCGCCAATCTTAGCCCTAGAACTTCCCGATCTAACCTTGGCTCCTTTGATGATAGACAATGGAACTTCCAAGTTTGACTTGACTTTGTACTTAGAAGATACCAAGCAAGGGCTAATAGGGTTTTTGGAATACAACACCGAGTTGTTCCATGCCGACACTATTAACCGGATGGTCGGACATTTCCACACTTTACTAGATGGTATAGCTGCAAATTGCAATCGCCCTATTTCTCACTTACCATTATTAACATCCCCTGAGCAACATCAATTACTGGTAGAATTTAATACTCATCCTGCCGCAAGTCCCAATTCCAGCCAAACTAACCAATGTCTTCATCATTTGATTGAGACGCAGGTGAAAAAAACACCTAATGATATCGCTGTAGTTTTTGCAGGTGAAAAAGTTACCTATCAAGAATTAAATAATCGTGCCAATCAATTAGCACATTATTTGCAATTATTAGGTGTTAAACCAGAAAAGCATGTCGGTATTTGTCTAGAACGCTCCATCGAAATGGTAGTGGGACTGTTGGGGATATTAAAAGCTGGTGGAGTTTATATTCCCATAGATCCGAATTATCCTCGAGAGCGTTTGGCTTTTCTTTTAGAAGATTCTCAAGCACCGCTTTTATTAACGCAACAGCACCTCTTAACTAAGCTGACTACGTACCCAGGTCAAATTATCTGCTTAGATACTGAGTGGGAAATAACACGATACAGCAAAGATAACCCAACTACCAAAATTACGCTTGATAATTTAGCTTACACCATTTACACCTCTGGTTCTACAGGAAAACCCAAGGGAGCAATGAACACCCACCGGGGGATTTGTAATCGTCTCCTTTGGATGCAAGAAACCTATAAATTAACAGCAAGTGACGCTGTTCTTCAGAAAACTCCTATAAGTTTTGATGTATCAGTATGGGAATTATTTTGGCCTTTAATAACAGGCGCTCGTTTAGTAATCGCCCAACCAGAAGGGCATAAAGATAGTGCATATTTAATTCGATTGATAGCCAAAGAAAGTATTACCACCGTGCATTTTGTACCTTCGATGCTGCAAGTATTTTTAGAAGCACCCGGAGTAGAAAAAATCAAATCGCTAAAGCGGGTTATTTGTAGCGGTGAGGCTTTAAACTTTCCACTTCAACAACGTTTCTTTGAAATTTTAGACACTGAACTGTATAATCTTTATGGTCCGACAGAAGCAGCAATTGATGTCACTTTCTGGAAATGTGAGAAAAAGAGCGATAAATCGATAGTTCCGATTGGTCGTCCTATTAATAATACCCAAATATATTTGTTAGATTCCCAGCTTCAACCAGTACCTATTGGCATCCCTGGAGAACTGCATATTGGTGGAATTAATCTAGCTAGGGGATATTTAAATCGACCAGATTTAACATCTGAAAAATTTATTGCCAATCCTTTTAGCGATGACCCAGAAAGTCGTCTCTACAAAACTGGAGACTTAGCTCGTTATTTATTCGATGGTAACATTGAGTATCTTGGACGAACAGATAATCAAGTAAAAATCCGAGGCTTTCGGATTGAATTAGGTGAGATTGAATCGGTATTGTGTCAACATCTAGCTGTGCGGGAAGCTGTCGTTATAGTCCAGCAAAATCAACTTGAGTATACATCTCTTGTAGCTTATGTAGTTTTTCACAAAAACGTTATACATTCTACTAGCGAACTGCGAAGTTTTCTCCAGCAAAACTTGCCAGAATATATGATTCCTTCTAGCTTTGTATTATTAGATAGCTTGCCATTAACACCGAATGGCAAAGTAGATCGCCGAGCTTTGCCTGCACCACAAGCACATCCTGAACTTGAAGAACCCTTTGTCGCTTCTTATACTCCAGTTGAGGAAATGCTGGTAGGAATTTGGACGCATCTGCTAGGAATAAAGCAAATAGGAATTAATGATAATTTTTTTGATTTAGGTGGACATTCCCTATTAGCTACACAGGTAATTTCCCAAGTACAAAAAGTATTTCGGGTAGAACTACCGCTACGCTACTTATTTGAATCACCAACAGTAGCTGGGTTTGCCAAGCATATAGAGATAGCAATGAATGTTCAGTCGGAATTAAATTTAGTGCCTTCTCTAAAGCATGTTTCACGGGATATGCAATTACCGCTGTCTTTTGCCCAGCAAAGATTGTGGTTGATTCACCAATTAGATCCAGAATCATCTGCTTATAACGGCTCTAACTTGGTTCGACTGCAAGGGAAGCTAGAGGTTGAAGCGTTAGAAGAGAGCATTAACGAAATTGTACGGCAACATGAGATTTTGCGGACGTGCTTTGTAGTTGTTGAGGGGCAACCAGTTCAAAAAATTATTCCCGAATTGAAAATAACTTTACCAATAATAGATTTGCAGCATTTGTCCGAAACAGAACGAGAAAAAATAGTGCGATCGCTAAAGGCAGAAAATGCCCAGCAGCCATTCGACTTGACAAATGTACCGTTGCTAAGATTACTTCTTTTGCGCCTGAATACAGAAGAACATATATTACTTGTAACAATGCATCATATTATTTCTGATGCTTGGTCAGCAGGAGTTTATATCCGGGAAATGTCAGCACTATACAAAGCATTCTCAACCGGAAAACCTTTCTCCCTACCAGAGTTGCCTATTCAATATGCTGATTATGCAGTTTGGCAACAAGAATTGTTACAAGGTGAAAGACTCAACACTCAACTTAGCTACTGGAAGCAGCAGCTAAAAAACGCTAAAACAACTTTAAAATTACCTACCGATAAACAGCAACTACAAACTTCTTTAGGGAAGAAATACTCATTCGCCCTCTCCCCAAAACTATCTAACAATCTCAAGTTGCTGAGTCAGCAAGAAGGTGTGACTTTATTTATGACTCTGCTTGCAGCTTTTAATGTGTTGCTATATCATTACACAGAACAAGAAGATATTCTTGTCGGTTCTCCTATTGCTAACCGTAACCGCAGTGAATTAGAGGAGCTAATTGGCTTTTTCATCAACACTTTGGTATTGCGTACTAATCTCTCGAATAATCCTAGTTTTCAAGAATTATTACAACGAGTGCGAGAAATGGCTTTGGGAGCCTATGCCCACCAAGACTTACCTTTTGAAAAGTTAGTTGCAGAACTACAGCCGGAACGTGCTTTGAATCACTCACCGTTATTTCAGGTATGGTTTGTTCTCCAAAATGCTCCTAAGTCAAATCTGGAAATGGAAGGACTTAACCTCACCCTTTTGGAGACTGAGAATAGTATGGTACGCCACGATTTAAAATTGGAATTATCAGAAACATCAGCAGGACTGCAAGGCTTTTTTGAGTATAAAACAGATTTGTTTGATGACAGTACTATTGCTCGCATGGCAAGTCTTTTAGAACTACTTCTGACTATCATTATTGAACAACCCAATATAACACTTAACCAGCTAGTACAACTCTTAAATGAAAATGAAAAACAACAGCAAATTATTCAGCAGCAAGAATTACAGCAAATACGTATTCAGAGGTTAGGTAAAACTGAACGCAAGTCAATTACTGGTAAAATACAATTATGATAATGCAATGAATTTGAAAGGGTATTCTAATTTCCTCTGTGCCCTTTGCGTCTCTGTGGTTAATAAACAACTTTCCTGGATATTACAGTAGTCCTATCTGATTTATAAAAATAGATTAATATAAAATGAACCACAGAGACTCAGAGTACACAGAGGAAGAGAATAAGAGGGATATTAACGACTAATTCCGGACTGCGATTGCTATATATAAAAAATTTTTACTTCTGACTCCTGACATCTGTATTCTAAATCATGTTGTAAAACTTTAGATAACCATGAATTTAAAATCTTTCAAGCGAAAAGCGATTCTTCTTTCCTCAGAAAATCTCATAAAAACAGAGTTGCTTCAATCTAAACAACAGCTTCCTTTAGTCATTCAACCTACTGTTGATAACTTAAATTTTATAATTTGGGCAAGGAGTAATCGTGACTGGATTGAAACTCAATTACTAGAATACGGGGGTTTGCTTTTCCGAAATTTTCAAGTAAAGAACAATTCCGAATTTGAAAACTTTATCGAAGCTATTGCTGGAGAATTAATTGAATATTCTTATCGCTCAACTCCCCGCAGCCAAGTAAGTGGTAAGATATATACATCAACAGAATATCCGCCCGAAGAATCAATTGCTTTGCACAATGAGATGGCTTATTCTCTTAATTGGCCAATGAAAATCGCATTCTTCTGCGTACAAAAAGCAAAGCAAGGTGGAGAAACACCTATTGCTGATAGTCGTAAAGTATTTCAACGGTTAAATCCAAAGATAAAAGAGCAATTTATTCAAAAAAAGATTATGTATGTCCGTAATTACGGACAAGGAATTGATTTACCTTGGGAAAATGTATTTCAAACCAACGATAAATCGGAAGTAGAAGCTTATTGTCATCGTGCTGGCATTGAATTTGCATGGCAAGGAGGAAATTGCCTTAGAACTCGTCAAGTTTGTCAAGCTGTTGCTGCCCATCCTCAAACTGGTGATTTAGTTTGGTTTAATCAAGCACATTTATTTCATGTATCTAGCTTGAAATATGAAGTTAGTAAATCTTTACTTGCTATGTTGACATCCGAGGAATTACCGCGTAACGCTTTTTATGGCGATGGTTCAGAAATTGAAACATCTGTGTTAGAAGAAATTAAAGAAATATATCAGCAGGAAACAGTTACATTTTCTTGGCAAGAAGGAGATATTTTACTTTTAGATAATATGTTGGTAGCGCATGGACGTAAACCATTTATCGGTGCTAGAAAAGTTTTGGTAGGTATGGCAGAACCTAACAGATGTAAATAAATTTTATCTAAGTAAACTTGGAGGAAATATGCAAATATCAATCGAAGGCTTTGAAATTTCACCTCAACAAAAACGGTTGTGGTTGTTGCAGCAACAACACTGCCATCAAACATATCGAGTTCAAGGTACAGTTTTAGTAGAAGGAAATATTCAGTACGCGGTTTTAGAAAATGCTATATGTACTGTTTTTGCTAAATATGAAATTTTATATACGAGTTTTCCTACATTGGAGGAGATGAAATCCCCTTTACAAGTTGTTAAAGATAAACCAACTATAAAAATTAATTATAATGATTTATCTGATTTAGAATCAGAAGTTAAAATAACAGACTTTAAAAAAACATTCCCAAATCAACAAACAGTAAAGTTTGAATTAGCAAAAGGTCTTACGAATCAAATTAATATCATTAAAATTTCTAATACCGAATACATTTTAATGTTAGCTGTATCAGCTATGTGTATAGATACAATTTCGCTGCACAATCTCTTAAGCGATATATGTGATACCTATAATGCTTATGTACAAAAACAAGAGCGAGAAGATACACCTATACAATATGCAGATATTGCTGCATGGCAAAATGAGTTATTTCTGGGAGAAGAAGCGGAAACAGCAAAAGATTATTGGCATCAAAAGATGTCTAATTGGATAGGTAAATTACCGAACGAAAAGCAGGTCAATCAGAACATAACATTTGAACCTCAAGTTATTAGCTTTAACTTTGATTCTAATACAGTAGCTAATATCGCAGCACTAGCACAAACGCAAACTGTAGACATCTCAACATTTTTGATGGCTTGCTGGCAGATACTGCTGTGGCGTTTGACAAACAAATCTGAAACAGTTTTAGGTTTGTGTTGTAATAGCAGAAATTACGAAGAGTTGCAGCTAGCAGTTGGATTATTAGCTAAATACTTACCTGTATCTAACGAACTGCAAGATAATTATATCTTTTCTGATGTGCTGAGGCAGTTAGATAAACAAATTAGCGAGCTTTATCAATGGCAGGACTTTTTTAACCCGGAAAACTTTTTTATCGAAGATAAGGATAGCCAGGAGTTACCATTTTTACCTTTTGCTTTTGAGTTTGTATCTCAGCCTGGTAAATATTGTACTGGTGAAGTATCTTTCTCTATCCAACAAATTTATAGCTGCATTGAACGTTTCAAAGTCAAAATTTTTTGCTGGTATCGAGGTGATTCAATAGCAGCAGAATTATATTACGATTCCAACTTGTTCGATCGAGAAAATATCGAACGTTTAGTGGTACAGTTTCAGACTTTATTAACTAGTGTAATTAATAATCCCAAAATTGCGATCGCTCAACTAGAAATTCTTTCTCCACAGGAACGCCAACAACTATTAGCTGATTTTAACAATAGTAAAACCACTCCTGCCCCGTACCCATGTATTCACCACTGGATTGAAGCACAGGTAAATAGAACACCAGCTAATATTGCAATTGTTTTTGAAGATCAACAGTTAACTTATCAAGAGTTAAATACCAAAGCAAATAAATTAGCCGCTCATTTATTATCCCAAGGAGTTAAACCGGAAACCGTTATTGCCCTTTGTGTAGAACGTTCGCTGGATGTGGTAATTGGTATCCTTGGTATTGTCAAAGCAGGTGCAGCTTACTTACCTTTAGAACCATCTTTACCCGAAGAAGCATTAGCCTTTAGATTGCAAGATGCTCAAGTATCATTGTTGTTAACTCAAAAGCATCTTGTAAACAAAATACAGCCAGATGAAAACAAGGTACAGATAATTTGTATTGATAATCTGGATAATCGACTCCCCCAAAGCAATACTCCCAGTCCTGTAACTTCAGAAAACTTAGCATATGTAATCTACACTTCTGGTTCTACAGGTAAACCCAAGGGTGTTGCTGTTGAACACCGACAACTACTTAACTACGTTAACGGTATTTTAGAAAAATTAGATTTACCAGATGCTGCTAGTTTCGCCACCGTTTCTACTCTCGCTGCTGATTTGGGCAATACAGCTATTTTTTCAGCATTATGTACAGGTGGGTGCTTACACATTATTTCCGAAGAATGTGCTACCGACCCTGTGGCATTTGCTGATTATAACCATCGCTATTCAATAGATTGCCTAAAAATTGTTCCTTCGCACTTATCTGCTTTATTATCAGGTTCTCACCCCGAACAAATTCTACCTCGTCAGCGCCTCATTCTTGGTGGTGAAGTTGCGAGTTGGGAGTTGATTAGACGGGTAAGTGAACTAGCACCATGCAAAATTTTTAACCACTACGGTCCAACAGAAACAACTGTTGGCGTACTCACCTATCCTGTAGAGGAAATTACTGATACCTCATCAAACACAGTTCCTTTAGGTCGTCCCTTAGTCAATACCCAAATATATTTACTCGATAACTATTGCCAACCCGTACCCTTGGGTGTGGCAGGAGAAATTTACATAGGTGGTGATAGTGTAGCTAGAGGTTATATCAACCGACCCGAATTAACCCAAGAAAAGTTTATTAACAATCCCTTTTACAATCCAAAATCCGTAGAAGCGATCGCGGATTCCCGTAAAGTAATTCAAAATCCCAAATTATACAAAACTGGGGATTTAGGACGCTATCAACCTGACGGTAACTTAGAATTTTTGGGTCGAATTGATGACCAAGTAAAATTACATGGTTATCGTATCGAACTAGGAGAAATTGAAGTTGTACTTCGTCAACATCCACAAGTGCGAGAGGTAGTTGTAGTTACAAAAGAAGCTCATCCAGGAAATAAGCAGATTGTAGCTTATATAGTTGGTCAAGAACATTTAAAATCTCCTGAATTGCGCGATTTTCTCAAGCAAAAACTGCCTGAATATATGCTGCCTTCACACTTTGTATTCTTGAAGGCTTTACCGCTAACAGCGAATGGAAAAATCGATAAAAAAGCTCTACCAACACCGGATGCAGTTAAACCATTACAAGCTACCTTTATTGCACCGCGTACCCATGCAGAAATTGCATTAGCAAAAATTTGGGCAAAACTTCTCGGTTTAGAGCAAGTTAGTATTCACAATAATTTCTTTGAATTGGGTGGAGATTCCATTATTAGTATTCAAGCGATCGCTCAAGCTAATCAAGTTGGTTTACGACTGACTCCCAAGCAAATTTTTGAACACCAAACTATTGCTAAACTAGCGGTAGTTGCTGAGACTACTACCTCAAAAACCGAATCAGAACAAGGTTTGGTGATTGGTTCTGTACCTTTAACACCGATTCAGCATAGCTTTTTTGCCCAAAATATCTCGGAACCTCACCATTGGAATCAATCATTTTTACTGGAATTGCAGCAATGGATAGACCCAACACTGTTACAGCAAGTAATACAATATTTACTGTCGCACCATGACGCACTGCGGTTGCATTTTCGACCAGAAGTTAATGGTTGGCAATCGTTTAATGCTGGTGTTGACAAAGAGATACCATTTAGCAAATTTGATTTTTCCGATCTACCTCACGAGCAGCAAAAAGCGGCAATTGAAGCCAAAGCAACAGAATTACAGGCAAGTTTGGATTTATCAAATAGTCCACTACTACGGGTGGCACTATTTAATCTAGGTTCTCATCAAAATAGCCGTTTGTTAATTATTATTCATCATTTGGCTGTTGATGGTGTTTCCTGGCGAATTTTATTATCTGATTTGCAAACAGCCTTAAAGCAACTTCAGCAAAATCAAACAATCAATCTACCAGCCAAAACAACTTCCTTCCAGCAGTGGGCTAACCATTTGCAAAAATATGCACGCATCGAAACGCTGCACTCACAGTTAGATTACTGGCGTTCCGAGTCAAGAAAGCTTACTTCTTTACCAGTGGACTATATGGGGGATTTAAATACCGTATCTACCAGTAAAACTTTATCAGTATTTCTAAATGAAGCTGAAACAACAGCACTTTTGCAAGAAGTACCAGCCGTTTATCATACTCAGGTGAATGATGTATTGTTGACTGCACTAACAAAAACTTTTGTAGAGTGGACGGGGGAACAAACACTTTTAGTTAATTTAGAAGGACACGGACGAGAAGACATTTTTAGCGATGTCGATTTATCGCGTACAGTCGGTTGGTTTACTACAGTGTTTCCAGTGCTGTTGTCTCTCGAAAACACTTTCAATATTGACGACGCTTTAAAAGCAATCAAAGAACAGCTACGTAGTATCCCAAATCGAGGTTTTGACTATGGAGTGTTGCGGTATCTGTGCAGCGATAGTATTGAAACTTTAGCTGCGATGCCATCAGCCCAAGTTTGTTTCAACTATTTGGGACAATTTGACCAAGTTTTACAATCTTCTTTATTTACCATAGCTCCAGAATCAAGTGGTGTAACACGCAGTCCTTTAGGAAATCGCCGTTATTTGCTGGAGATTAACGGGTTTGTGACTGGAGGTTGCTTGCAACTCGATTGGACTTATAGTGCTGCAACACATAAACATGCAACAGTGTCAAGTCTTGCTAAAAACTTTGTCCAGGCACTGCGCGAGATTATTTGCCATTGTCAATCAACCGATGCAGGAGGTTATACACCTTCTGATTTCTCCAAAGCTAGGGTGAGTCAAAAAGACCTTGACTTTTTGCTGACAAAAATTAACCGAGGGAGTGAGGAGTAAAACAAATGAAAGCTGACATCGAAGATATTTATGAACTCTCGCCGCTACAGCAGGGCATTCTCTTTCATAGTTTGTATGCTCCCGAATCGGCTGTTTACTTTGTCCAGTTATGCTATGCTTTGCACGGCAATCTCAATGTTGTAGCTTTCGAACAGGCTTGGCAAGAAGTCGTAGCGCGGCACGCAGCCTTACGTACAGCTTATTATTGGGAAAACCTAGAAAAACCCTTGCAGGTGGTGCATCGGCAAGTCAAAGTACCGCTTGTACAGGATGATTGGCGCGATATAGAATTAGTTGAACAGCCACAGAAATTGCAGATATTTTTGTCAAGCGATCGCACATCCGGCTTCGATTTTACCCAGCCATGCTTGATGCGTTTGCATTTAATTCGTTGCACTGATGATTCTTGCTACTTTATTTGGAGTAAACATCATCTCATTTTAGATGGTTGGTCAACAGCATTAGTATTAAAAGAAGTAGCGGAAATTTATCAAGCACTTTTAAAGAGTGAAAATTTAGCTTCAGTACTTGGTACTCCCTTTGGAGATTATATTGGTTGGTTACAACAGCAGGATTTAAGCACAGCCAAAGCATTTTGGCAACAGTCATTAAAGGGAGTGACAGCACCCACACCCCTAATTAATCTAAATGTTGAATCGTCTAACCAACTAGAGAAATACGATGAGCAATTAATCAAGCTTTCACAAACAACCACCGCAGCACTACAAGCTTTAGCAAGACAAAACCAACTTACACTCAACACATTTGTACAAGGTGCATGGTCTTTACTTCTGAGTCGTTACAGCGGTGAAACAGACGTGGTGTATGGGGTAACAGTCTCCGGTCGTACAGCAGATTTAGTAAAAGCCGAGTCTATAGTGGGTATGTTGATCAACACTCTGCCTGTGAGAGTCAAAATCGATAATCAAGAATCTTTGTTATCTTGGCTCAAGCAGTTACAATCACAGTTAGCAGAAATCCGACAATATGAATACAGCCCACTGGTAGAGGTACAAGGCTGGAGTGAAGTACCAAGAGGTTTACCCTTATTTGAAAGCGTATTAGTATTTGAGAATTATCCCATTGATACTATATTGAAAGATGGGATGAAAAGTTTAGAAACTCAGTGTATTAGCGTTATTGAGAAAACTAACTATCCTCTGACAGTTATCTGTATACCTGGTTCTGAGTTGGAACTAAAAATATCTTACGATCGCACTCGCTTTGATTCAACCACTATTACCCGCTTGCTGGGGCATCTTCTCACGTTACTGCAAAACATGATTGCTGATGTGCATCAGCGTCTGGTGTCATTACCAATATTGACAGCCAGTGAGGAATACCAGCTACTAGTGGAGTGGAATCAAACTCAGGCTGAATACCCCCAAGATCAGTGTTTCCATCAGTTATTTGAGGCTCAAGTTGAGAAAACACCAGATGCAGTAGCAGTAGTATTTGAAAATCTGCAACTCACTTATCAGGAATTAAACACCCGTGCAAATCAATTAGCGCATTACTTGCAAGGTTTGGGCGTAGGGACAGGGGTAATTGTTGGCATTTGTGTAGAACGCAGCTTAGAAATGCTAATTGGACTATTGGGTATCCTCAAAGCAGGTGCTACTTACCTCCCCTTAGACCCAGCATATCCTCAAGAACGCCGAGCTTTCATACTGACAGATGCTCAGGTATCAATTTTATTAACTCAACAACATTTAGTAGCAGATTTACCAGCACAGGAAACTCAAATCCTTTGCTTAGACAAGGAATGGGTAAAAATTTCTCAGCACTGCCAAAATAATTTAGTCTGTAACACAACCAATGAAAACCAGGCTTATATAATTTACACCTCCGGTTCCACAGGAAAACCCAAAGGAGTAAAAATTCCCCATCAGGCTTTGGTAAATTTTCTCACTTCCATGCTTGACACTCCAGGGTTAACAGGGCAAGATACCATCTTATCTGTCACCACAATTACTTTCGATATTGCTGCACTAGAGCTTTTTCTACCATTAATTATTGGTGCGCGGTTAGTCATAGTTAGCCGTGAAGTCGCAACTGATGGTAGTGAATTATTAAAGTGTCTGCTAAATGGCGCTACAGTGATGCAAGCAACGCCAGCAACTTGGCGACTACTTTTAGAATTTGGGTGGCAGGGTAGCCCAGACTTAAAAATCCTTTGCGGAGGAGAAAGCCTACCGCGACAACTAGCCCAGCAATTGGTCGAAAGATGTGCTGCGTTGTGGAATATGTACGGTCCAACGGAAACCACTATTTGGTCTACACTCTACCAAATTGATTGCCAGAAACAGCAGGTCTTGATTGGTCGTCCCATTGCCAACACGCAGATTTATGTTTTAAATCAAAATTTACAACCAGTCCCCATAGGGGTGATTGGTGAACTTTATATTGGTGGTGATGGTTTAGCTTGGGGCTATTTGCATCGACCAGAATTAACGGCAGAGAAATTCATACCTCATCCCTTTAGTAAAGAACCGGGAGAACGCTTATATCGGACTGGTGATTTGGTAAGATACTTACCCGATGGCAACTTGGAATTTTTTGGGCGAATTGACCATCAAGTAAAGTTGCGGGGTTTTCGGGTTGAACTTGGAGAAATCGAAATTGCGATCGCAAAACACCCTTGTATTCGTCAGGTGGTTGTCCTTGCCAAAGAAGACGCACTGGTGGCTTATGTGGTAACTCACTCAGAACACAGTACCACTATCAGCGAATTACGAAACTTCTTAAAAACTCAGCTTCCCAACTATATGCTGCCCAACTCAATAGTGATGCTGGCAGAATTACCGTTATTAGCAAATGGCAAAATTAACCGTCATGCCTTACCTGCACCCAATCCCAGCAACCAGCAACTAGCAGAAACCCTTGTACCTCCTCGTACCGCAGTTGAGGAAATTTTGGTAGGAATCTGGGCTAAAACTCTACGTCTTGAACTCGGTATTCACGATAACTTCTTTGAACTAGGTGGACATTCTTTACTAGCCACTCAAGTAGTCTCCCGAATTCGTGAAGCTTTGCAAATTGAACTACCTCTACGTTGCTTATTTGAGTCGCCATCAGTAGCAGAATTATCACAAACGATAATTGCCAAAGAAACCAAACCGGGACTGACAGAAAAAAAGGCTCAAATACTCAAAAAGCTACAAAAAATGTCAGCCGAAGAAGCAAAACAGGCACTTCAAAGCCGGAAAGTAGTAAAAGAAGTGAGGGCATAATGGAGAATAAATACTTACAATTCGACACAAATAGCCTATCGGATGAAAAGCTTGAGCTTCTGGCATTATTGCTGGAGGAAGAGGGTATCGAATCTACTCAAGTGGAAACAATCCCCCCAAGAAAAAACACTGATAAACTACAACTTTCCTTTGCTCAACAACGCCTGTGGTTTTTACATCAATTTGAGCCGGGTAATCCTTTTTACAACATTCCCGCTGCCCTAAAGCTCAGAGGTGCGCTAGATGTAGAAGCTTTGGAACGCAGCTTTAATGAAATTATCCAGCGTCACGAGGTTTTGCGTACTAATTTTGACGTTGTGGATGGACAACCTGTTTTGGTAATTGCCCCACAGTTTATAACCTTGCCAGTAGTAGACATGAGAGGACTTTCATTACAACAACAAGAAGCAAAGGTATATAAGTTGGTGAATGCGGAAGCGCAAAAACCTTTTAACCTTGCATCGGAAGTATTGTTACGCGGTACTCTACTAAATTTAGATCGAACAGAGTACATCTTGCTGTTGACGATGCACCACATTGTTAGCGATGGTTGGTCAACAGATGTGCTAGTACGCGAGGTCGCAGCGCTTTATGAATGTTTCACTCAGGGCAAACCTTCACCCTTGCCTGAATTACCTATTCAATACATTGACTATGCCATTTGGCAAAGGCAGTGGTTGCAGGGAGTGTTAGAAACTCAGCTAAATTACTGGAAGCAGCAGCTTGCAGGCAATTTACCTATTTTGGAGTTACCCGCAGATAAACTAAGACCAAAAATTAGAACTTACCAAGGAGCAAAAAAACGTTTTCAATTATCCCCAGAGCTTTCTGTTGGCTTGAAAACTTTGAGCCAACAGCGCGATTGTACTTTATTTATGACCTTACTGGCAGCTTTCAAAGTACTACTACACCGCTACACGGGTATTGGAGATATTTTAGTTGGTTCGCCAATTGCCAATCGCAACTATTCTCAAATAGAAGGGTTAATTGGCTTTTTTGTCAATACTTTGGTGCTGCGAACTAACCTAGTTGATAATCCCACCTTTGAGGAATTTTTGTCCAGAGTGCGAGATTGCACTTTATCAGCTTATGCCCATCAGGATTTACCTTTTGATTTTCTAGTTGAGGAATTACAACCCCAACGGGACTTAAGCCATACACCATTGTTCCAAGTTATGTTTGTCCTGCAAAATGCACCGATGTCAGTGGTGGAATTGTCGGGCTTAACTATGGAACCTTTAGTAAGTGATAGTGGTAGTGCGAAGTTTGATTTAACTCTGTTTGTAGAAGAAACTGATGGAGGAATCCGGGGGTCGTGGGAATACAGCACTGATTTGTTTGATGCTGCGACTATTACCCGGATGGCAAAGCATTTTCAAACTTTGCTTGCAGGTATTGTTACCAATCCCCAGCAGCAAGTTACAGAACTACCTTTGTTGACACAACAGGAGCAGTATCAATTATTAGTCGAGTGGAATAATACTCATGCTGAGTATGGGTTAGATAAGTGTATTCATCAGCTATTTGTAGAGCAAGTTGAGCGGACACCTGATGCTATGGCGGTAGCCTTTGCACAGGAACAGCAACTAACTTACCGAGAATTGAACGCCAAAGCGAATAAATTAGCCCGTTATTTACAAAAATTAGGTGTTGGGGCTGATGTACTAGTAGGAATCTGCGTAGAGCGTTCTTTGGAAATGGTAGTAGGGCTGCTGGGGATTCTTAAAGCTGGTGGTGCTTATGTGCCAATCGATCCAACTTATCCCCAAGAACGGTTGGAATTTATGCTCGAAGATGCCGATGTATCGGTACTGTTGACTCAGGAACGGTTGCTTGGTTTGCTTCCCCAACAGCTTGAGCATATTGTCTGCTTAGATAAAGAGTGGGAAGCGATCGCTCGAGAAAATGGCGACGAACTAAACAGCACAGTCCAAGCTGATAACTTAGCATATGTTATTTATACATCAGGCTCAACGGGAAAACCCAAGGGTGTAACAATTTCCCACCGTGCCTTTTGTAACCATATGTTATGGATGCAGGTAGAATTTCCCTTAAGTCAATCAGATCGGGTTCTACAAAAAACAGCTTTTAGCTTTGATGCTTCGGTTTGGGAGTTTTACGCGCCATTGTTAACAGGTGGACAGTTAATTTTAGCTAAACCAGGTGGACAACAAGACAGCGATTATCTTCTGGAGTTAATTGTCGAACAAAAAATCACGACACTGCAATTAGTCCCCTCTCAGTTGCGAGTGCTGTTACAAAAACAAAATATACAAAACTTTCAAAGCCTGCGACGAGTATTTTGTGGTGGTGAAGTATTAGCAATTGATTTACAAGATAAATTCTTTCAGCTTTTACCTGGTGTAGAACTGTGTAATTTGTATGGCCCAACAGAAGCTACTATTGATACAACATATTGGAAGTGTAAATACGAAGAGAATCAGTTAATTGTTCCGATTGGACGAGCGATCGCTAATGTCCAAGTATATATATTAGACTCTCACCTCCAACCTGTTCCCATTGGTGTACCAGGTGAAATCTACATTGGTGGTGCAGGTTTAGCACGGGGTTATCTCAACCGCCCAGATTTGACTGCCGAAAAATTTATACCAAACCCCTTCCTTGCTGGTACGCGCTTGTATAAGACAGGTGACTTAGCTCGTTATCGCCCAGATGGTAATATTGAGTTTATTGAACGTATTGATGGGCAAGTTAAGTTAAGGGGCTTCCGGATTGAACTAGGAGAAATAGAAGCACAGTTAAGGCGGCACTCAGGAGTAAAACAGGCTGTAGCATTAGTTCGGGAATTTCCCGGCGAACAACGTTTGGTAGCTTATCTTATTCCCAGTCAAAATCATGCCCCTACAGTTAGCGAACTGCGTAGTTTCTTAAAGCAGAATCTACCTGACTACATGATACCAACAGCGTTTATACTGTTAGATACCCTGCCATTTTTATCTAATGGTAAAATAGACCGCCAAGCGCTACCTGCACCAGATACTGCTAGACCAGATTTAGAAGCAGATTTTGTCGTACCTCGCACTTCAATTGAAAAAACTCTCGTGGGGGTATGGACTGAAGTTCTGCGGGTAGAGAAGGTCGGTATTCATGACAACTTTTTTGAGTTAGGCGGAGATTCTATTCTTAGCCTGCAAGTTATTGCTAAAGCAAACCAAGCTGGTTTACAGCTAACTCCTAAACAAATATTTGAATATCAAACAATTGCCGATTTAGCATTAGTCGCAGCTACAAGTACAATCGAAAGCGAACAAGGCATTATTACAGGTTCTCTGCCCCTAACTCCTATTCAACATTGGTTTTTTGAACAAGAACTTATTGATTCTCACCATTGGAATCAGGCGGTAATGTTGGAAGTCGATCGAACTTGCGAACCCATTTTATTAGAGCAGGTTATCCAGCAATTACTCGTTCATCACGATGCACTGCGTTTGCGGTTTATACAAACCGAATTTGGTTGGCAATCAATCATTGCTCCTCCTAAACAGACAGCACCTTTTTCTATTATCGATTTGTCAAATTTACCCCAGAGCAAACAGAAGCAGGCGATTGAGGCTAAAGCGACTGCACTACAAGGCAGTCTTAATTTATCAGATTCATTAGTGCAAGTTGCTTTGTTTGTGCTGGGGGCAAAACAACCGCATCGGCTGTTAATTATCATTCATCATCTCGCAGTTGATGGGGTTTCCTGGCGAATCTTACTAGATAATCTGCAAACTGCCTATCAACAACTTAGTCAGGGTCAAGAAATACAACTGCCACCTAAGACCACTTCTTTGAAACAGTGGGCTGAAAAACTTCAAGAACATGCTAATTCAAAGGTACAATCAGAACTTAATTACTGGTTGAATCAATCTTACACACAAATTTCTCCTTTACCTGTTGATTACCCAGAAGGTAAAAATACTGTGGCTTCATCTGCCACCGTTTCAGTTACCCTTTCCCAGACAGAAACCGAGACTTTGTTATTTGAAGTACCAGCAGCTTATCAAACTCAAATTAATGATATTTTGCTGACTGCCCTTGTCCAAGCTTTTCGGCAATGGACAGGTAACAGTTCGCTTTTAATTAATTTGGAAGGTCACGGGCGAGAGGACATTTTAGAAAATGTAGATTTATCACGCACAGTTGGCTGGTTTACTACTATCTTCCCGGTGTTATTAAATATCCCAACAATGGATACTGTCCATGCATTAAAGGCAGTAAAAGAGCAACTGCGTAGTATTCCCCACCGGGGTATAAACTATGGTGTACTCCGTTATAGTCAACAGTTTATTGCTAAACAACTGCAAGCCTTACCCCAAGCAGAGGTAACGTTTAACTACTTAGGTCAATTCGACCAAGTAATTTCCGAAGTATCTATGTTTCGACCTGCTAGCGAATCTACTGGGGACAAGCAAAGTTTAAGGGGAAGCCGTAACTGTCTGCTAGAGGTAAATGGGTTGATTGTGGGTGGTAGGTTGCGCCTGGATTGGACTTATAGCAAAGCATTACATCAACAAACTACGGTGGAAAAACTAGCTCAGGGATATATCGAAGCTTTGCGATCGCTCATTACTTACTGCCAATCCCCCACTGCTTACGGTTACACCCCGTCTGATTTTCCCCAAATGCAGTTTTCTCAGCAAGAACTAGATCGATTAATTGCGGAACTCAGCTAGTGGTCTATGTCAAAAGTTCTGTTGGGTTACAAGAATCCGGGTTTCTTAAAGAAACCCGGATTCTAGTCCTCTCGAGAAGGTCAATTTTACCTAATTTAATAATTAATCATGAACAAGAAAAATATTGAAAATATCTATCCGCTATCGCCCACGCAGCAAGGTATACTCTTTCATACCCTCCAAGCATCACAATCAGGGGTTTATGTTGTTCAACATTGTTATACTTTTAGCAAAACTCTTAACCTTCCAGCTTTTCAACAAGCTTGGAAGCAAGTTATTAATCGGCACCCAATTTTACGCACCTCTTTTTATTGGCAGCAACACAAAGAACCTTTTCAGATAGTCCATAAATCTGTAGAGTTACCTTGGCAACAGTACGACTGGCAAAGATTATCTGTAACTGCACAGCAAGATAAACTGCAAGCTTTTTTAGTAGCAGATTACAAACAAGGTTTTAATATTTCTCAAGCGCCCCTAATGCGCCTGACCTTGATCCAGATAGCCCAAGATAGTTATCATTTTATTTGGACTAACCATCATTTGATTTTAGATGGTTGGTCTACCGCTTTGGTACTTCAACAAGTTTTTCAGGCTTACGAAGCACTTTGTCACGGGCAAGTTTTCCCATTACCACACTGTCGCCCCTATACAGATTATATTGCTTGGCTGGAACAGCAGAACTTGGATCAAGCCGAAGCATTTTGGCATCAAGCACTGAAGGGTTTTACTGCACCTACTCAGTTGAGAATAGGTAATACCAATTCAGTTACAGGGTGTGGGGAACAATCAATCAAACTATCACCAGTTACAACAGCCGTGTTGCAATCATTAGTTCGACAGCACAAGCTGACCTTAAACACTTTTTTACAAGGTGTCTGGGCTATACTCCTCAGTCGTTATAGTGGTGAAGAAGATGTAGTTTTTGGAGCTACTTCTGCTGGTCGTCCACCCGCACTAACAGGTTCTGAATCAATGGTGGGATTGTTTATCAACACCTTGCCAATGCGAGTAAAAGTTTCTGGAAACGAGTTGTTAATTCCTTGGCTGCAAAAACTCCAAGCGCAACAAATAGAAGCGCAGCAGTACGAATACAGCCCTTTGGTACAAGTGCAGGGATGGAGTGAAGTTCCTAGAAACTTGCCCCTGTTCGAGAGTATTTTGGTGTTTGAAAACTACCCTATAGACGCTTCCTTAAAAGCATGGGCTACAGAAATGCAGATCCATGATATTCGGTCTGTGGAATCAACAAACTATCCCATAACACTTTCAGTAGGGGTAAGTACAGAGTTATCGTTAGTAATTTTATACGATCGTAGCCGCTTTGATGTAGCTAGCATCACACAAATGTTAGGGCATTTACAAACGTTATTGGAGGTTATTGCTGCAAATTCTAATCAATGCCTTTCCTTGCTACCTTTGTTGACAGCAGCCGAATTACACCAGCAATTGGTGGAGTGGAATCAGACCCAAACAGAATATCCCCAAAATAAATGCATTCATCAATTATTTGAAGAACAGGTAGAAAAGACACCGGATGCAGTAGCGGTAGTATTTCAAAATGAACAACTCACCTATCGACAACTAAACCAGCGAGCAAATCAACTAGGGCAGTATTTGCAAAAATTGGGTGTGCAGCCAGAAATACCAGTTTGTATTTGTGTGGAACGTTCCCTAGAGATGATAGTTGGGCTGTTGGGAATATTAAAAGCAGGCGGTGCTTATGTACCAATTGACCCCACTTATCCACCAGAACGAATAACATATATGTTAACCAATACTGGTGTATCAATACTATTGACTCAAAACAAATTACTAACAAAGCTGAGTGAGCATCAAGGACTCATTACCTGCTTAGATACAGACTGGGAAAAAATTTCTGAAGAAAGTGAAGAAAATCCGGTTAGTGGTGTAGTAGCAAATAACTTAGTTTATGTGATTTATACCTCCGGCTCCACTGGAAAGCCGAAAGGAGTAATGATTGAACATGAGTCTTTAGTAAATTTTGCTGAGGCTGCTAAAGTCAAGTATGAAATTAATGTAGGGGAACGCATTTTACAGTTTGCATCGATTAGTTTTGATGCCATATCTGAAGAAATTTATCCTTGTTTAATATCCGGTGCAACACTGGTACTACGCACAGATGAAATGCAGGCTTCTTTGTCTACTTTTATAGAAAATTGTCGAAATTGGCAAATAACAGTGTTAGATTTGCCCACAGCATACTGGCATTTGATAGTTTCTGAATTAGCAAATGGTAACTATACTTTGCCTGAGTCAGTACGCTTAGTAATTATTGGAGGAGAACGCGCACTACCTGAAAAAGTTGCTATTTGGCAACATCTGGTAGGTAGTTATCCTCAGTTAATTAATAGCTACGGGCCTACAGAAGCCACTGTAGTTGCAACCTGCTGTAATTTATCCACAACAGAAATAAATGGGCAAGAAGTGCCAATTGGCTACCCCATTAGTAATCTTCAAGTATATCTCCTGGATAAATACCTACAACCATTGCCTATTGGCGTTCCTGGAGAAGTATACATTGGTGGTGTGGGTGTAGCACGGGGCTACCTTGGTCAGCCAGAATTAACCACTCAAAAGTTTGTCCCCAACCCATTTAATTCACTGCCAAGAGCGAAATTATACAAAACTGGCGATTTAGCCCGTTTTCTTCCAGATGGCAACATCGAGTTTTTAGGGCGCATCGACTACCAAGTGAAAATTCGTGGTTTCCGCATCGAATTGGGAGAAATTGAATCAGTTTTAGTTCAACACCCAAATGTACAAGAAGCGGTAGTTGCTGCACAACAAAATACTTTAGTTGGCTATATAGTCGCTCATGGACAAAACATACCTACCACGAATGAAATACAACATTTTATGAAACAAAAGCTGCCAGAATACATGATGCCTTCTACATTTATATTTTTGGATAGTTTACCTATGACCCCAAATGGGAAAGTTAACCATCAAGCCTTACCAAAATCTCCACTAGAAAAGAAAAAACTTTGTAAAGAACCGCAAACTTATTTAGAAACAGAATTAGTGGCGATTTGGAGTGAAATTCTCAATAGACAACAAATAGGTATTGATGATAACTTTTTCGATTTAGGCGGACATTCCTTGCTGATAGTACAGCTATTTGCTCGTATCCGAGCCGCTTTCCAAATAGATTTGCCACTACAAACTCTGTTTGAAGCACCTACGGTAGAAACTCTCGCAGCCAAACTGGAAACAGCCCATCAAGGACAATCATCAACAGTTACTACAACTAATCCGACTTTGAATCTCAAAGCTGAGGCTGTTCTCGATCCAGCAATAACTGCTGAAGGTAAACCTATTGACCGCATAACTGAACCAGCTTGTATATTCCTTACAGGTGCAACAGGGTTTTTAGGTGCTTTTTTACTAGACGAACTTCTCCAACAAACTCAAGCAGATATTTATTGCTTAGTACGTGCAACTAATACCGAGGAAGGTAAGCAAAAAATTCAGCGCAGTTTAGAATCTTACTTAATTTGGAATGAATCTCAAAGGACTAGAATTATCCCAGTTTTAGGAGATTTATCTCAGCCACTTTTGGGTCTTTCCCAAGCACAATTTACAGCCTTAGCTAAAAAACTTGATGTTATCTATCATAATGGCGCATGGGTACATCATGCTTCTCCCTACTCCACACTCAAAGCTGCCAATGTGCTAGGTACTCAAGAAGTCTTGAGATTAGCCAGCCAGATTAAAATTAAGTCTGTACATTTCATTTCTACTACTAGCGTCTTTTCTCCACCTGTGGGTAGTGGAGTGCAATTAATTCGAGAACAGTCCAGCCTTGATGATACTCCAGCACCAGAGAATGGGTACGCTCAAAGTAAATGGGTTGCAGAACAGTTAGTCACCATTGCCCGTAAGCGCGGCTTACCAGTTTGTATTTATAGAACAGGAAGGATATCTGGAGATAGTAAAACAGGTGCGTTTAATCCCAATGACTTCTTGTACAGACTGCTAATTGGATGTATTCAGTTAGGAAGTATTCCCAATGGGGAATTTATCGAGGGTTTATTACCTGTAGATTATGTCAGCAAAGCTATAATCCATTTATCCCAGCAACAACAATCTTTAGGAAAAACTTTTCACCTACTCAACCCTCAGCTTCTAGATTTAAAAATGCTGTTTAACAGCATTCGCTCAATTGGTTATCCACTGCAACAAATTTCTCATAACCAATGGTACAGCGAATTAATAAAAATAGCCGAAAATTACCCAGAACATCCTTTATATCCACTTATCCCATTCTTCATAACCTCCAATCAAACTCAAAACTTACAAGTATTAAAATTTGATTGTGAGAATACACTTAACGAACTGGCTAAAAGTTCTATATATTGCCCAGAAATAAATGAAAAATTACTCAATACATACATTTCCTACTTAATTCATAGCAACTTTATCCATCCACAACAGCCGAAAATTACTCTTTAAAACTTACGCAAAAACTCTCCCAAAGCCTCTTAACTCCGTGTTCTCCGTGACTCTGTGGTAGCGTAAGGCATGATTTACATCTACATTCTTTCATAACTACTGCGTAAGCCCTAACTCTATCCCGCGACAGGAGTGATGCATCAACAAAGATTCTTCCTTTGTGTACTTTGCGCCCTTTGTGGTAGGTAAAAAATTATTTTTGAACCAAAAAGCACACGAAGAGAGGAAAAAAGTAGATGTTTTAAACCTATTTTTACCCACCAAGACACAGCGTAATCCTAACTCTTAATTAATTCACACCGATATAATTATGATGCAGAAAAAATTTTTTAGCTTACAACAAACCGTCTCTCCTACTGATTTCCCACATCAAAATGTACAAGAAAGTTATTTAGCTCAATTCATTGCCAGCTATAACGCCAAAACCAACACATCAAAACAAATTACACAAACCCATCGTTTTACTTTAGCTGATAGCCGTAATCCAGTAGGTTTCAATTTGCCTCTAAAAGAGCTTTGCTATCCCATTGTTGCCAAAAAATCGCTAGGTTCGAGAATTTGGGATGTTGACGGCAACGAATATATAGATTTTGTCATGGGTTTGGGGATAAATCTCTTTGGACATAATCCACCTTTTGTCAAAGCAGCTATGCTCGAACAGCTAGAAGAAGGTATCCAAATTGGTCCCCAAACAGAGTTAGCTGGGGAAGTAGCTGAGTTAATCTCTGAAATGACAGGCATGGAGAGAGTTACTTTTAGTAATACAGGTACAGAAGCTGTGATGACAGCCATTCGTATCGCCAGAGCCGCAACAAAACGTGATAAAATTGCAATATTTTCTGGTTCGTATCACGGTCATTTTGATGGAACCCTAGCCAAGGTTAAAAAGTTAGATGGAGAACTGCATACTGTTCCCCTAACTTGTGGAGTTCCACCAAGTATTGTTGAAGATGTTTTAGTTTTAGATTACGGAAATCCTCAATCGCTGGAAATAATCAAAGCTCACAAAAATGAATTAGCTGCTGTTCTAGTTGAACCCGTACAAGATGGCTCTCTCGACTTACAACCTCAACAATTTCTGCACCAACTAAGGCAATTAACAACAGAATTGGGTATAGTCCTAATTTTTGATGAAATGATAACTGGTTTCCGCATTCATCCGGGGGGAGCGCAAGCATGGTTTGATGTTAAGGCAGATATAGCTACCTATGGAAAGATTGTTGGTGGAGGAATGCCAATTAGCATTATCGCTGGTAAGGCTGCCTATATGGATAAAATTGATGGGGGTATGTGGAACTATGGAGACGCTTCATTTCCTCAAGTAGAAACAACATTTTTTGCTGGTACATACTGCAAGCATCCTCTATCTTTAGTAGCTGCACGAGCTGTACTGAAGTATCTCAAGGCTCAGGGAGCAAGTTTACAGACACAATTGAATCAACGGACAGCGCAGTTTGTCCAAGGATTAAATAATTACTTTGAAGCAGAAAATTTGCCCATAAAAATGGCACATTTTGGCTCGGTATTTGGTCGTGCATCTTCTGGAAATGTTACAACCTCTAATGATTCAGTATCGTTGGGTTTAAGTTTGTTATCTTATCACCTCATAAACAAAGGTATCTTGACCAAAGGCAGTAGTGGTTTTTTATCTACAGCCCATACAGATGAAGATATCGACTATATAATTCAGGCTGTGATGGATAGCATTAGTCAACTGCGTTCGGGAGGCTTGTTATAGACTTTTTGCTAACAGATATTCAACTAATACCATTTTTATATGAAGATGCATATTATTAGCCTGCTTTCAGCAGGCTTGGTTCCAATTAGACCCAGGCTTATAGCCTGGGGCGGTCTATGCAGCTTCACGTAGAATTGGTATAAGGTTCAAGGGGCAGGAAAATTATATTTTACTCTGCCTTTATTCCCTAACCAACAGATTGCGAATACAAGAAAAAAATCAATTAATAAAATTTGAATAATATGAAACTTAATCCAATTGAACGCATTGATAGACCTTCAATAGTAGAATTTCAGCATAATTTTATAATGCAAGATAAACCAGTGATTATTTCTGGTGTTGCCAATGAATGGAAAGCGTATTCTCATTGGAAACCTGAAACATTTAAAGCTATGTTTGGAGATGTAATTGCTCCTTTAAGAGCAAGTGACGATGAAATAGATGTTTTTTTTGGCGGATTAGAAGAAAAAAAAGTAACTTCTATTGCTGATTATATAGACAGTATTTTATCTGAACCAATAGAGGGTAAGAAACGCTTGTACCTAGGTAACATTCCCTTTGATTCTCCTTTAGCTAAACCATATCTCGATCGGGTTAGACCAGATTTTGATTTTCCTAATTACTTTCCTGACAATAGCGGTTATGACTTACGTCTTTGGATTGGAGGAGCTAACCAAAAATCAACCATACACAATGATGATTACCATAATCTTAATGCACAAATTTTTGGGGAAAAACTATTTTTACTATTTGCCCCTGAAGAATATAAAAAATTATATGTTGAAAAGATTAATGATGGACTATGGTCAAGCCCTATTAATTCCCAGCAACCAGATTTAGCAAAATTTCCTTTATTTGATGAACTCATTGGATTAAAAGCGGTGCTTAATCAGGGAGATATACTTTTTATTCCTGCTTTTTGGTGGCATCAAGTATTTTCAATTACAACTTCTATTAATGTTAATATGTGGGTTGATACTCATAAAATATGTGAATTTTGGGAACAACATCCAGCTTTTAATAAACACATGCCTAACCGTGTCTAATACGAAACTTTAATCGAAAGAAGAAAATACCGAAAGTGGCAGAAAATGCTACTTTAAGAGGAGAATTAATTTGAAAAAAGAAGATATAGAAAAAACTAATTTTCGCACTTTTATTTTCATCTGGGCGAGTCAGATGATATCAGTTATTGGCTCAGAAATGACTTATTTTGGCATTACTATCTGGGCATGGAATATTACTGGCAAAGCTACTTCTTTATCTTTACTTCTATTTTTTAATCAAATACCAAGATTAGTCACTGTTCTATTTATCGGTGTATTTGTTGATAGATGGAATCGCAAGCTGTTAATGATTATAGGAGATACAGTAACTGGTATCTCAACGATGGCTATCCTGTTAATCTTTTTAGCGAATCATCTGCAAATTTGGCATATCTACGTCATTGCCCTTATCGTTGGGCCTTTTCGTCACTTCCAATATTTTGCTTTTTCAACTTCTATCTCTGCCCTTGTACCAAAACAGCATTATACGCGAGCTGTTGTCATGACTGAACACATCGGGGAGTTTTCTTCAAAAATCATCGCACCAGGTTTGGCTGGAGCAATTTATTATGTAATTGGCTTGCAAGGTATCCTGACGATTGATATTGTCACATTTATCATTGCATTCTGCACGACTTGCTTAGTGCATATACCCCAACCTATAGTTAGTGAAGATAATCAAAAAGACGCAAAAATTTGGCAAGATATAACTTTTGGTTGCCGTTACATTATCCAAAATCCAGGTTTACTAGCTCTCCTGCTGTTTCTAGTAATTTTTCACTCAGTTGATTCCATTCTTATGGGAATACATTCGTCTTTTATTTTGGCTCGGAGTAGTAATGATGCCGGCGTGTTTGCTAGTGTGGAGTCTGCTATTGGTTTAGGTGGTCTAGTTGGCGCTGTGTTACTGAGTGTTTGGGGTGGTTTTAAGCGCCGCATTGATGGTTTATTGCTAGGTACAATATTCTACTATGGCATCATGGTAGTATTTGGTTTGGTCAATCTGCCTGCACTTTGGATGATTACCGGCTTTTTGGCAACTGTTTTTTGGCCTTTGATAACTAGTTCTAATCAAGTTATTTGGCTGTCTAAAGTACCATCAAATATACAAGGACGGGTATTTACTACTCGCTATCTGCTCACTTTGATAGCTTCGCCTATCGGACTAGCGATCGCAGGACCATTAGCTGACCATGTGTTCCAGCCCGCTATGATACCTGGAGGTATTCTTTCGACTACGTTTAGTGGCTTATTTGGTACAAGTACTAGTTCTGGAATCGCACTTCAATATACTGTCTTCTCCTTATTTGGTTTGCTTGTTGGTGTGAGCGGATATACCTGCCGCAAACTGCGAGATGTAGAAATCATTGTTCCCGACCATGATAAGTAGAGATACTTTTGGCAAAATATTCTTAATAATCTATGATGCTGAAACTATTGATAATTGTATTTTAATCCACCCGACACCGACCTTTAATATCGCATTCCAATCGCTGTTGACGTTGAGCAATAATAACTTCTAACTTTGGTCTTCCCGTTAAAGCAAGTCGTAAATCTGCCCAAATCCCATAAATCCAGTTTGCCAAAGCACCCACAATCGGCAACTTCGTCACAGCATAAACCCAACCCATCCCCAAAGTTTCATATACTCGCCGAAATACTTCAACATTTTTAACGAGACTTCCATCGGGTAACACCGCATGAATCCGTCCCATCGCAGTTTCAAAATCAACCCCACCGTTTGCTTCCGGGGAATAGTCATCATCAGCAATATCGACAAACTCAACCAACCCTCTCCCCACATCCCGTTTTCGCAAAAAGTTGACTTCCCGCACGCATAACGGACATTCACCATCGTACAAAAGCTTGATTTTCCAGGAGGGTGATGTAGATACGCTTTGTTCGGAATAGTTAGATTGGATATTTGGTAACGACATAGATAATTTTTAAAGTGATTTTCTCGGTTTTATATAACCACAACATTAACTATTGTAAACTTTTTTGTAGTTTATTAAGAAAAGTCAATTAAAAAATGCAGCTTTCAATCGAGTCGGAAATAAGATCCCCGAAAACTTTACGGATACCCCCGCAACGTGCTGGCTCAAATTTTGCGTCTCTTGATTGGATATTTTGCTAAACGAGAGGTCTTGACCTCTATTTGCCAGTCGCAGGAGTTGTCGTGCATCCCTAAATCCTTAAAAGTAATCCTATGCATAAGTGCGAGAAAAATCTATGAAGAAATTGTTACAAGTTCGAGTAAGATGAACTCATCCACCGAATAAGTATTTTTTCTTATCAACATGCTAGCGGAACGATTTCCTTGGTTGACCGCGATAGTCCTACTGCCACTTGTAGCTGCTTTCCTCATTCCTGTATTGCCCGATAAAGATGGCAAGTACGTGCGATGGTATGCATTGGGTGTAGGTATCGCAGATTTTGTATTGATGTGCTTTGCCTTTTGGAAGAACTACGATGCAAGCAGTGCGACTTTTCAACTCGCGGAAAATTATGCCTGGATTCCGCAAATCGGCTTAAGTTGGGCTGTTTCGGTCGATGGGTTATCTGTACCTTTGGTACTTTTGGCTGGGTTTGTGACAACACTGGCGATTTTTTCAGCTTGGCAAGTCGATCGAAGACCGCGTTTATTTTACGCTTTGATGTTGGTGCTATATTCGGCACAAATTGGTGTATTCGTCGCCCAAGACTTGCTGTTATTCTTTATTATGTGGGAAGTCGAACTGATTCCCGTTTACTTACTAGTTTGTATATGGGGTGGACAAAAGCGACGTTACGCTGCTACTAAATTTTTAATATATACCGCAGCCGCATCTATATTTATTCTCGTCGCTGCGATCGCAATGGCTCTCTACGGGGGTGGCGATGTAACTTTTGATATTGCGGCGTTGAAGTTAAAGGATTACCCGCTAGGTTTGGAACTGTTCCTATATGCGGGTTTGCTAATTGCCTTTGGCGTAAAACTAGCTATTTTCCCTCTCCATACTTGGTTGCCAGACGCACATGGCGAAGCATCGAGTCCCGTATCGATGATATTAGCGGGTGTGTTGCTGAAAATGGGTGGATATGGATTGATTCGTTTGAATTTAGAACTTCTTCCAGATGCACATATTTACTTTGCCCCAGTTTTAGCGATTCTTGGTGTCGTTAATATTGTCTACGGTGCATTAAACTCGTTTGCCCAAACCAATATGAAACGACGTTTGGCATATTCGTCGATATCGCACATGGGTTTTGTGCTGTTGGGTATTGCCTCATTCACCGACTTGGGAATCAACGGTGCAATGTTACAGATGATTTCCCACGGTTTGATTGCTTCGGTATTATTCTTCCTTGCAGGAGTTACCTACGACCGCAGCCACACTATGATGATGGAGGAAATGGGTGGTATCGGGCAAGTAATGCCGAAGGTTTTCGCTTTGTTTACGATTGGTGCAATGGCATCGTTAGCGCTTCCCGGTATGAGTGGTTTTGCTGGCGAACTTTCGGTGTTCCTGGGAGTTACAACTAGCGATATTTATAGTTCGAGTTTCTGCACGGTGATAGTTTTCTTAGCCGCAGTGGGAGTTATTCTCACCCCGATTTACTTGTTGAATTTGTTGAGGCAGGTATTTTACGGAAATGGTAAAGCGCTTGTTTGTGACGTTAACAGTCCAAATGTCAGCGTATTAGATCCTGGTGACGAAGAAGCAGCATGTTTTGGTACTGATTGCGTCTTACCAACTCAAGCTGTATATCGAGATGCTAGTCCGCGTGAAGTGTTTATCGCAGCTTGTTTTATTGTCGTGATTGTGGGGATTGGATTATATCCGAAAGCCACGATGCAAATGTACGATGTGAAAACGGTGGCTATAAATACTCAAGTTCGCCAATCGTACACCCAAATCGCTCAAATTAATCCGGGTGTGTATGCTAATGGGTTTTTGACTCCCAAGATTATTGAAACTGACGTTGTTTTGGGAACAGTTGTTAACCCTTAAATAAAAGCTTCAACTTTTACTTTTAGTACTCCATGTCATTAATTGTGAGGGGTTCCTAGATCCCTGACTTCTGCGAAGTTGGGGATCTGGTTTCGAGAAGGCTAGAATCCGGGTTTCTTAAAGAAACCCGGATTCTTTTGCTCTCTGAAAATTTTTGAAATAGACCACGATGAAAGTTCATCCTCGCTGGGGGTTGATACCCCGAACGTCAAGGTAGTCCTATTTGATTTTTGAAAAGATACGTAGGGTGCGTTAGCGTTGGGGCGGTGCGTTACGCTACCGCTAACGCACCCTACAGTTACTTACGAATTACGAACTCCTTCCTTCTTACTTTGCCAACCCATCAAAACTTTTGGCATAAGCACTTTAAATTTTTTCGCCGTTTTTGCATAATTTCTTGCTTGCTCTGCCCATAAATAAGTAGAACCCTTAATTCAAGGAGTAATACTTAAGTTGCCAATGATAAGATAGTTTACGTTTGTAGAAATATTTATCGATTTAAGCTATATCTGCATTCTCAAGGTGGTTTTTAAGGACTTTTAGCTTCTTACTTCGTTTGAAATCTATATTCATAACTATGAAAAAACGTGAAGATATCGTTCAAAAGTTTTCAACATTCCTTAACTTTACAACAGCTAATAGTATTACCTCTGCATTCTGGCAGGTTGATGTAGAGTTAGAGAGGCATATAAAAATAGTCAGACAGTCAGACCCGGAAGCTAAAGAAGAATTTTGGGCAATACATTTTCTGAAAATTTTACTTTTAGCATCCCAAATTGAGGAAAAATCTTTGGAAGGTGATTTGCAGGCTAAAAATAAAGAATCAGAAATATCAGTATATAATTTGATATCTGAAAAACATTTATTAGCTTATTTACAAGAATCTTGTTTATGGGCTGCACGCAAGGCTTATCAAAGATTTATTTTTATTAGATACAAGTATCCTTTAGAAGAATGTTTTCAAATAGCTTGCTTAGGTGTAAATCCGCCATCAAAGTTTCTTAAAAACTTTAATTTTAATTACTCTTCCTCAAACATAAATAATTACGCCAAAACAGGAATTTTACGCTTTATTCAAAATACAATATATCAACAAAATGTAGAGGCTAGACATCGACAATATTCGGACTATGGTCTTTTAAAAGATTTGACAAAAATCGAATTAAAAACAGCTTTGTTATCGCAAGGGATAAGTCAGGAAAGAACTGATTTATATTGTCTTGTATGGAAATGCTTTGATGAAATTTATTCTTCTAATCAATGCCAGGGTAATCGTAGTTTAAAATCTCCAAACCCAGAGCATATAAAGGAAATTTTTTATTGTTGCAATCGGCGATTGGAGCAGTTAAATCTTCCCGTTACACCAGTATCTGAGGAGAAAACTAAACAAATTTTATCAACATGTATTCAAGCAGCAAGGGAATCTCGTACCAAACATTTGTTATCTTTAGATAACTATGAAAATATACCCGATCGACAAACTAATTTAGACAATATTATACAAGAAGAAGCATGGCAGGAAGTACTCTTAATTGTATCTGAGTTATTTTTAGCAATGCCAGAATCTGGACAAATAATTATCAAACTTTACAAAGGATTAACTTTAACTCAAACTGAGGTAGCAACTGTTTTAAAGTCTAAATATTTAGACTTACAAAAACAGTATCAAGTAGCTCGCCAGCTGGCTAAGTATAATAAAAATATTTTAAGTTATTTTTTGACGCGATGGCAGCAAATATATCCCGATATGCATGTTAAGAATGAAAAAGATATTGAAAAAATAAAAGAAGCTTTGGACGAATGCTTAGAACTTCACTGTAAGCAATTATTAAATAATTGTTTGGAATCAGTCTTTAGAGAATTAATCAATGAAAACAAAATTAAATATGAATTTTTGTATGAAGAACTAATCAATGAGCGAAACTTAAGCAATTTAAATATGTCTGTAGATTTCAAAAAACAAATCATCAGAGGTTTTAATCGAAGATTAGAGACAGATATGTGTTTGCCTAACAAATCATTAGAATTAATTCATCATAAAATTATCATATTTATAGATGAATGGTTAAAAAATCAAAGGTGTTATATAAATAATTAAGGAGAAAAAATGATGCTTGAATTAAATGATTTAACTGTAATTTATCCAGAGCATTTGTGGTTAGAACTATCCGAGTCACAAAAGGAAGATGCATGGATGTCTACTCAAGATTCCTACTCTTGCGAATTCGCAAGATGGAATGCATATTTAAATTATTTATGTTTAAATACTTTTTTAACCTATTTAAAAGAAGACTCTGATTTTCCGGATAGTTCCAAAATTTCAGTGCAGGTTGAGAATTTACCTAGTATCTGGGAATTTGTCAATGGTACAGCTGTAACGGTAGGTGAAACCAAGCTTGTATTAATCCCTAGCGATAAAAGCAATATTAGCAATTTTCGCATTCCTCAAGAATGGGTTGATATCCCTAATTGGATTGCACGCTATTATTTAGCTGTACAGATAAATTTGGATGAAGGATGGTTGCGAATATGGGGGTGTGCAAGTCATCAACAAATTCGCGAACAAGCTTTTTTTGACTCAACAGATAAGGTTTATTGTCTCAGCACAGAAGAGTTAATCGCGGATATTAATGTCATGTGGGTAGCACGAGATTTTATACCTTGGCAACATTTACAATTTAAACCATTGCCCGATTTATCAAATATATATCTAAAAGAATTACTAAGTAAAACCAATCGAATAACTTATTCTCCACGTTTAGATATAGCATTTGAAGAGTGGGGGGTATTACTATCAACCGATGAATTACGCAATTATTTATATCAGCAAAGGCTCAAAAATAGTCAAATCAAAGAATATAAAAACAATTGCGCTTTTGAAAATAATCTATGCCAATGGCTAGAGAATACCTTTACGAAAGGTTGGTACGCACTCGATACTTTGTTAAGCCAACAGGGCAGAAATTTAGCTGTTCAATTCAGAAACGATATGGCATTAAATGAAGTGGTAATTAAGGGAGCCAAGCTAATTGATTTAGGAATGGAGTTAGGAAACTCGGAATTTATGCTGCTTGTGGGAATATCTCCCAAGATAGATGACAAATATAATATTCGCGTTCAAGTTCATCCCGAAAATAGTCATATTTATTTACCATCTCAGGTAAAACTAATTTTACTTTCATCCTCCGGAGCGATTCTTCAGGAAGCAGTTTCGAGAAATTATGACCACTATATCCAATTGAAAAGATTTAAATCTCCCGCAGGCACAAATTTTACTATACAATTGGTTCACGGTAATGTCACTATAAAGGAGGACTTTGTATTAAGACCAGTTATTAGTGAATAATCATGACTAAATTAGTCGTGCTGAACTTAGGAAAAGGTAGTTTAAACCAAGGTTTTACTACTGTGACGGCTCAATTGTACGATAGCACTGAAGTACCTATACAATTTACGGGTAGTTTAGAAGCTTCACCAAAGCTAGTGGAACTTTACAGACGCTGGCGTTTGCTTTACCAATTAGTGCATGATAGTATTTGCTATACGGGTCGCTCAAAAATCTCATTTCAAGCTACAGAAATAGAAATTGATGAGGAAGATGTAACTAATATTTCTTCCATCGAATTTAATTTGTTATGTGAAGATTTATCTCAAGAAGTTAATACTTGGCTAAAAGCAGAGTCTTTTCGTAATATTGAACAAAAATTACGGACAAAATTACATCCTCGTGATGAAATTAGAGTAATTTTAGAAACGGAGGATGATGAAGTTGTTAAACTCCCCTGGCATTTGTGGGATTTTTTTGAAGATTATCAAAATGCAGTTTTAGCATTAGGTGTGCCAGAAGTAGACCGAGTGCGCTCTGAACGTAAAAGCTCTAGTAATATCAGAATTTTAGCAGTGCTGGGTGATACTAAAGGAATTGATGTACAAAAAGACCGAGGGATATTAGAGCAGTTACCAGGTACGGAAATAGTCTTTTTGGTGCAACCACGACGATTTGAGTTAGATAAATGTTTGTGGGATAAACAGGGTTGGGATATTTTATTTTTTGCCGGACACGGTGCAACTAGTTTAGAAGATAAAACAGGTAGAATTTATATTAATAAAACAGAAAGTTTAACAATTAATCAGTTAAAAAATGCCTTAAGAACTGCTATTTCACGGGGATTACATCTGGCAATTTTAAATTGTTGCGACGGGTTAGGATTGGCGAAAGGACTAATATCTTTAAATATTGGGCAAACAATTGTCATGCGCGAACCTGTACCTGATGTGGTAGCGCAGGAGTTTTTAAAGCAATTTTTGGAAGCATTTGCAGCAGGTGAGTCGCTTTATATTGCGATGCGGCAAGCAAGAGAAAGATTGCAAGGTTTAGAAGGAGAATTTCCTTGTGCAAGTTGGATACCGGTGATTTGTCAAAACCCTGGTGTTGCACCGATAAGTTGGTCAGAATTAGCTGCTAAACCGAATTATCGTCCCATGATTCCCTTAATTTTAAATACTAGTCTAGCAGTAGCTGCTTTAGTATTTGGGGTCAGAATGCTGGGATTTTGGCAATTATGGGAACTAGCTGCGTTCGATACAATAATGCGATCGCGTCCTCTTGAACCACCAGATAATCGCATTTTAGTAGTTACAGTCACGGAAGCAGACGTACAAGCTCAACCAGCAAAAGATAGGGGAGGTGCATCAATATCTGATAAAACCCTAGATCGAGTCATGGAAAAATTAATTCTGTTCAATCCCCGTGTAATTGGTTTAGATATCTACCGCGAGAATCCTGTTGCCAAGGACTATAAGAACCTGAGAGCAGTACAAGCAAGCGATCGCTTTATTGCTATTTGTAAATCGGGTGAAGATGAAACAGACCCAGGAGTTCCCCCACCACCAGGAGTTGCCGATAAACATCTTGGTTTTAGTGATGTAGTCACCGATGCAGATACTATTATTCGTCGGCAATTACTAGCGATGGCACCAGCTAGCAACATAGCTGTTGGGTGCAAAACAGATAAATCTTTCAATTTTCGCATCGCAACTAGCTATTTAAAATTTGAAGGAGTCGAAGCGAAATTAACTTCAGATGATAACTGGCTGATTGGTAAAAAAGTTTTTAAAAACCTAGAAGAAAATAGCGGGGGGTATTATCAAATCGACAATCGGGGATATCAAGTTTTACTCAATTGGCGCACTTCTAACCCTTTTATTAAAGAAGTCACAATTGGCGAAGTTTTGAATAATCAACTTACCGCCGATTTGGTCAAAAATCGTATTGTTCTGATCGGAACAACAGCAGAAAGCTTCAATGACCGACGCTGGTTTACACCTTACACTACCAGAGAATTGCCTTACAGACAAGTTGCAGGGGTAGTAGTACAAGCCCATATGATTAGCCAAATTCTCAGTGCTGCATTGGATAATCGCCCGTTACTATGGGTATTGCCAAAATGGAGCGAATTTCTTTGGATTGGGTGTTGGTCTACGATTGGATGTTTAATCGCTTGGAGCTTTAAATCTAAGTGGCACTTAGTAACATTTTTGACTATTGGCTACATTTTTTTATATAGTTTTTGCCTTTTATTTTTACTACAAGGTCTTTGGATACCTTGCATACCAGCGCTTTTCGCTTTTTCGGGTAGTTCTTTAATTGTGACTATATACACTAAAAATCCCACCTTCAAGAGTCGTAAATAAAAATAAGATTTAATCAAAATTATGCGTATTTGTTACCTATAGGCACAAATAAATATACAGAAATATTGATAATTTATACGTATGAGTGATACAAAAAAATACATTAAGTCAAAATCTGCTATTGCTTTTGCATTAGTTTTCTGGATAAGCAGCTTTTTACCTGTTCAAGCGCAACCCCATCAAGCACAGCCAAAACAGAAAGAAACAGACGGTTCCAGGCGGGGTAGACCAGGTGGTAGAACGGGTACTGGAAGTCGCGGGGACTGTCCATCTGTTAATTTTCCACTTACTGCTTTGATACCTGCGGATAATCAAGGTTTAACGGTGGCAGAATATCCTCAATTTGCGATTTTCGTTCCTTACAAGTCGAATAATATAGTTGCTGGAGAATTTGTGGTGCAGGATGAAACAAATAATGATGTTTACCGGACAAAGTTTGCCTTACCAGAAACACCTGGTATAGTCACCATTAGCTTGGGAAAGACAACACCGTTACAAATCAATAAAAACTATCAATGGTACTTTAAACTTTACTGCTCGCAGCAGAAAATATCTAATCCTTTATTCGTCAAAGGATGGATACAACGCATAGCAATCAATCCTGACTTAGAGAGACAATTAAAAGCAGCAGTAACACCACAGCAACGCTTTAGTATATATTATCAAAACAATATTTGGTATGAAGCTGTAACGGAGTTAGCAAAACAGCAACTTATTAAATCGCAAAATAGTAGTTTGCTAGGTAATTGGGATAATTTATTGAAGCGTGTGGGATTAGAATATTTAATTTCTCAACCTGTTGTGGGGGAAGTGAAATTATGACGCATAGGATACTTTGTATTACGGAATTTTATACTATGTGGAGAAAAGTTATTTTTTCTTTTTTTAATTTCCCCTTTATCCTAAAATGACTACCAATACTACGTAGGTTTTAGGGAAATCAGAAACCCGGTAACTTTACGAAACTGGGTTTCTAATCCTTTCGACTATCCAAAAATTCCAAGCATTAATATTCCTACAACCAATTTCCAACCAAGATATAAGGCGCCCCTACGATTATTATTGACTATACCTCGATATCAATAACTAAGATACATCTTACAACCTAAAAATATCTATCTCAAGATAGATGAATATATTTTGCTATTAATAATATTTGAATTTAGATACGAATAGTAGCAAGTGTCGTACAAACACTGCATAAGTAATATTAATTGAATCCTATAAGTATTTAGGTAGCAATTGTCAGAGTGATTACTACTTACCAAAAAGTAGGAGAATATACCAATGAATAGGTCAATAAGCATCCGTATTCTGATAACTGGCGACCATCCCGTAGTAAGATGGGGATTGACAGCGATTGTTGAGCGCGAGATGGATATGACTATTGTTGGACAAGCTAGAAACAGCTATGAAGCAATAGAGGTTTACCGCTCCTGTCAACCTGATATTTTACTAATGGATTTACGAATGCCTCAACTTTCAGGTGTTGCAGCAATTAAAACTATCTGTAACGAGTTTAAAAACCCAAATATTATTATTCTAACCAATTACGACGACGAAGACATCTATTGCGGCGAAACAGGGGTAAGAGGCTATCTACTTAAAGATACCGAACCTGACGAACTTCTCAAAGCTATCCGTATTGTGGCTTCTGGTCAAAAATACATTCCACCTGCTTTTTGGGCTAAACTTGAAATGCGCTTTCATGAACCAGAATTAAGCGATCGCCAATTGGAGGTACTTCGTCTGATTACTAACGGCAAAAGCAACCAAGAAATTGGTGCAACCCTATATATTACAGAAGACACCGTCAAGTATCATGTCAACAATATTTTAAGTAAATTGGGAGTTAATGACCGGACACAGGCTGCGATGCTTGCTTTGAAACGGGGAATGGTTGATTTCGCAGGTATGCGGAGATAATAACGAGCTATTTGTAAATAGAACAGACATAGGCGTGGAAATTAATTATGCGTGACCTCAAATCCTTGTAGAGACGCTTGAGTATCGCGTCTCTGCATTGTTTGTTGGAAAGGTCTAATCAGATCGCATTAAATATACAATTGTATCTTGCTTATTCTATCTCCTTCTTTCTTCTCCCTTCTTCCTTCTCCCTTCTCCCTTCCTTCTTCCTTCTTCTCCCTTCTCCTTCTAACGACTCAATTCGTCGCATTCTTCAATTAGTGCTAAAGCCTTGTGGATATACCGAGTTTGTGCCAGCACTGCTGCCAATTCTCTCAATGCTTCAACTTTTGTCTCTGCATGTTTGATTGCCCGTGCAAATTTCTCAGCTTCGGTAAAAACGGAAACAGCATCCAAGGCAAATATATCTCCAGCGTTTACTAAAGTTGCTGCTAATTCTCGCAGTTCCTCAGTTTTGACAACCGGGTTATTATTTAGTAGTTGCAATAAATTATTGGCTTCGTCAAAGCGTCCAGCCTTTGAAAAAGCTGTGACTAAATCCCGCGACGCTTTGATTTGCGTCGGGGAATCTGCTTCCATTGAGTTTAAAACTTTTTGTGCTTCATCCAAAATCGCGGGATTGAACTGACCTTTTTTCTGCTGTGACTGATTGATAATCAGTAAAGCTGTGAATTGGGTAAGTTTATCGGCACTGTTGTCGGATGGCAAGGGATTGGCAGCAAGCGGTTGATTTAATCTATAATGATTATTATTATTCATAACTAAACACACAATAAAGTTACTAATTATATCTATGGGCTTCTTTCAAGCTTTTATGCAAAGCTTAAAATACCATTCCAATACTTAGAGTCGGGGGAAAAGAACTCATGATAAAGTAAAAAACCTTGTATATACTGCTTTCTAAACATGCACCCCATTTCGCTTACAGTATTGAATAACACACTTATTTTTGAAATGCGGTAAGTAAGCTATATATTTCGGAGCATCTCAAATGTTTAAATATAATGTCATGCTTGACTTCGTTCCGCACCAAGCGTACCCTATTCGCCCTTTGGGCAGGCTGCGCCAATAGGGCAGCTACACCAACGCAGAAACAAGCTACAGAATGACAAAAAATTATCTTCAGGCAAAATTCGGATGCTCCCATATTTAGGTATCTTAATTGAGCATCTCGTAAAAAAAACTTAACTAAAGTCTAGTTACGACCCCAGGTTTTTATAAATTTTATAAATCTCCGGAAAATATAAAATGATAAGGCTGACTGGTAGTGGTAGTAAAGTATTTATTTAGATAGAAGCTAAAATAATTAATATTTGCATTAAAGAAGGACTAATTGCACTCTTCGATAAAATTGAATGCCCCAAACATAACATTATTTTTGATATTAATGCTATTAGAGATGTTTATTTAAAAGATGGGAGTAGAGTACATAATTTTTACATAATCAAAAAAGATACTGTTTATGCAGCTACTTCAAACTACCGACAAAGATTTTTCTAGTAAATTCAAAGCCCTTGTGAGCGATCGCCGGGAAGCTACAGTTGATGTTAGTGGGACAGTACGCGATATTCTAGCTGATGTCAAAGTGCGTGGTGATGCCGCAGTTAAGGACTACACTAGCCGCTTCGATCGCTTCAATCCTCAGTCTTTGCATCTGAGCGAAACTTTTATTGCCGAACACGCCGCACAATGTCCTGCTGATGTCAAGGCAGCGCTGGAACTTGCGCGAGAGCGAATTACAGCTTTCCATCAAAAGCAACTACCGCAAGATATTGGCTACACCGATACAGTCGGTGTAAAACTAGGATTAAATTGGATACCGCTATCTCAAGTGGGAATTTATGTACCTGGAGGACGTGCCAGCTATCCTAGTTCTTTATTGATGAACGCCATACCTGCGAAAATTGTTGGCGTGGAACGCATTGTTATGACGGTACCGATACCGAATGGTGAGATTAATTCCGCTGTACTCGCAGCTGCCCAGATTGCTGGTGTCACAGAAATTTACGGTATTGGTGGTGCCCAAGCGATCGCAGCATTAGCCTATGGTACACAAAGCATTACCCCGGTAGATAAAATTGTCGGGCCGGGTAATGCTTATGTTGCTGAAGCTAAACGTCAAGTATTTGGAACTGTTGGCATTGACAGTATCGCCGGACCTTCAGAAATTCTGGTGGTAGCCGATAGCCAAAATAACCCAGAGTGGATTGCCTGGGATTTGCTATCGCAAGCAGAACACGACCCCAGTGCCCAGTCAATTTTGATTACTGATTCAGATATTTTTGCTCAACAAGCGATCGCAGCAGTTGAGAAAATTCTCGCCAACCTGCCTACCAAAGAAGTCGCCAATGCCAGTTGGCAAAATTATGCAGCCGTGATTGTTGTTAGCAATTTGACCGAAAGTATACCACTGCTAAATCAACTAGCTCCAGAACATGTCGAATTGTGCGTAGACAACCCACAACTGCTTGCTAATAAAATTAAGTGTGCTGGTAGCGTGTTTCTAGGACGTTACACTCCAGAAGCAATTGGCGATTATCTAGGAGGTCCCAACCACGTATTGCCTACTGCACGTTCTGCCCGATTTGCATCTGGCTTAAGTGTCTACGACTTTCTCAAGCGGATTACCTATTTGGAATGCAACCAACAAGCATTACAGACAATAGGCAAAGCAGCTATAACATTAGCAGAAGCAGAAGGTTTACCTGCCCATGCAGGTAGTGTATCTGTCCGCCTACAATAATTAAGCTAAGAGGATGTTTTAAAAATCTAATAAGGTATAAAATGTCATTCTGTGGCTTGCCTCCCCGGAGGGGTGCGAAGCGTTCGCGGAGCGTGCCGTAGGCTTTAGAATCTTGACTTGCCCTATGTACTTGAGATGCTAAGAAAGCAGGAACGCTCCCTTGAACATTGCGCGGAGTTTACCCTCGAACCCTTCAGCATGACAAAAACTATACTTCTAAAACATCCTCTAAGATACTTTGCAGTTCTGCTATTTGATTTTTATCATGAGTAAGCGGGAGTTTTACGCCTTCTGAAAATTTCAAGTAAGCTAATAATTTACAATTATTAATAATTTATCGGCTTACAACTTAACTTTAGTTTAGTATTTTTGTGAGACTGCTCAATGCAAGATGTTAAAAGGTGTGGGTTGTAATTCCTACGTAATACTAGTCGAATTGCGGTTCAGTTTTGAATACATACTGACTTTCTTCTTCCTTCTTCCTCCTTCAATACCTAACAAAAAATATTTCCAAATTTTGAAAACTGACATGAAACTACCAAACACCGTAAAAACCCCCACTTTCATCCAAATAATGCAGTGGATTTTATCTCCACTACCGTTGATGGAAGATTGTGCTAAACGATACGGCGATATATTTACTTTGTGCGTCAGTCCAAAATTTACTCCTATAGTATTTATTAGCAATCCCATCGCATTGCAAGAAATTTTAACAAGTGATTCAACCAAACAGTTTTCCGCTCCTGGAAACCTGAATAGTTTATTTGCAACCATAATGGGCAATTGTTCTGTAATGGCTGTAAGCGGGGTACAGCATCAACGTCAACGTCAATTACTCACACCACCTTTTTACGGTGAAAGGATGCGTAGTTACACTCAGGTAATCAACGACCTCACCACAGAAGTAATGAGTGGGTTAGAGATAGGTAAACCGCTGAACGTGCGAAATATCACCCAAGCTATTACCTTACGGACAATCATGAAAGCTGTGTTTGGGCTTTATGAAGGTCAGCGTGCCCAAAAAATGGAAGTCTTATTAGGGGAACTCATGAATCAATTCAGTTCTCCTATTAGCGTTGCAATGCTTTATTTTCCCGTATTACAAAAAGATTTGGGTGCTTGGAGTCCTTGGGGTAAGTATCAACGATGTCAGCAAGAAGTAGACAAACTCATCTATCAAGAAATTCAGGAACGTCGAGAAAAACCAGATTTATCACGGACAGATATCCTCAACTTACTTATTTTTGCAAAGGATGAAGCTGGAAAATCGATGAATGACCAAGAATTACGTGATGAATTATTAACCTTATTAATTGCAGGTCAAGAAACGACTGCTACTGCTTTGGCTTGGGCTTTATATTGGATTCATAAATTACCTGCGGTGCAAGAAAAGCTGCTTTGCGAACTTGATAATTTGGGCGAAGACCCAGATATAACTACTATTTCTCAATTGACTTATCTCAATGCTGTTTGTTGCGAGACTCTACGTATTTACCCAGTCGTAATGCTGACTTTTCCTCGCGTAGTAGAAATACCTGTAAAGTTATGCGGATGGGATTTAGAGCCGGGAACATTGTTGTATTGCAGTATTTATTTAACACATCAACGCGAGGATTTATATCCGGAACCGAAGAAGTTTAAACCCGAACGTTTTTTAGAAAGGCAATTTTCTCCCTACGAATATTTACCTTTTGGTGGTGGTGTTAGACGTTGTATTGGTGCCGCTTTTGCCTTGTTTGAAATGAAAGTTGCCCTTGTGAAAATACTATCCGAATATACTTTAACTTTAGTTAATAATGGTGAAATCAAACCTAGACGACGTGGTTTGGTAACTGCTCCTGCATCTCCAATCGAGATAGTCGTTACAAATAAAAGGACTAACTCAACAACTAAAAGTAATATCTGCGAACAATAAGCCTCTACAGTTACTATATAAATAAAGTAGAAATACGAACCTTGGGGTTAAAACCCTTACAGAGACGCTTTATGCGCGCGTCTCTACATCCGGCAGAATTAATGACATGGAGTACTACTGGTTCTTGTGATTAATTCTGATGGGTTCAAAGAATCCGGGTTTCGTAAGAGTTACCCGGATTCTAGCCCTCTCGATAAGGTCAAAATTAATGACATGCACTACTAGAGATTACCAACTTTCCAATTTTCCAAGTCAGCAAAAGACCTATCCCGATACTTTCCATACCGTTCGGGCTTGCTCTTAATTTTCACACCCAAGTCCGGCAAAATACCGAAATTCGGCGGCATTGGTTGAAAATGCTTAGGCACTGCTGAACTAATAAACTCAAACAAAGCCCCCATCATGGTTGTATTCGGAAGGGTTACAGCCTCTTTACTCAACGCCAACCGCGCCGCATTCGTACCCGCAAGCCAACCACCTGCCGAAGCTGCCGTGTATCCTTCCGTACCAATCAACTGCCCTGCCGCTAACACATGGGGATGTTCCTTGAACTGTAACGACGGGTGCATTAACTGCGGTGCATTAATAAAAGTATTGCGGTGCATCACACCCAACCGCACAAACTCGGCATTCTCCAACCCCGGAATCATCTGAAAAATTCGCTTTTGTTCGCCCCATCGTAAATTAGTTTGGAACCCTACCATATTCCACAACTTTCCAGCTTTATCTTCCTGTCGCAATTGCACAATCGCATAAGCCCATTGTCCCTTTCCATCTTCCCGCAACGGTGCATTTGGAGAAACCAAACCTACAGGCTTTAGAGGACCGTAACGCATGGTTTCTTCCCCGCGCAATGCCAACTCTTCAATCGGCAAACAAGCCTCGAAAAACTTTACCTTTTCTCGGTCGAAATCTTTCAACTCAGTTTGTTCGGCTTTGCAGAGCTCCTCCCGAAACCGCAGATATTGCTCTTTATTCATCGGACAATTTAAATATGCTGCTTCACCCTTGTCGTACCGCGAAGCCATAAACGCAATATCTAAATTTATCGACTCTCCGACAATAATCGGACTTGCCGCATCAAAAAAGCTGAGATATTCCATCCCTGTAAAGCGGCGTAAATCCTCCGCCAAATCGGGACTCGTCAAGGGACCGCTAGCTATAACTACAATACCTTCAGGAATCGCCGCAAGTTCGCCGCGTCGTAATTCGATTAAAGGATGCTGCGAAAGAGTATTCGTCAAATCTTCGCTAAATTTTCCTCTATCCACAGCCAAAGCACCACCCGCAGGTACTTGGTGTTCGTCAGCTTTGGAAATGACGATAGAACCTAAACGACGTAATTCTTCGTGCAACAAGCCTGCGGCACGGTCTGATGACATCGCCCCAAATGAGTTGCTACAAACCAATTCGGCGAGATATTCGCTGTGATGTGCCCCGCCGAAGCGTTGCGGACGCATTTCGTGGAGAATTACCGGAACTCCGGCTTGAGCGATTTGCCAAGCGGCTTCGGTTCCTGCGAGTCCACCTCCGATAACGTGAATTGGTTGTTGTGACATTTGGGTTTGGTTATAGATGGTTTGATATATAGGTATGTATATCGAATATCATAGATTATTTATTTGCTGTCAGGTGGGTGGGAAGCGAAATCTAGCCCAATAGCCCAACGGAACGGCTTGTACGCCTACCGGAAGCTGTACGAAGGAAGGAGTTACCATAATAAATAATGCTTTGATTTCTCAAAGTGGATTCGTAAGTAAAAGTACAATATGAAACAAACAAAACAGCTAACCGCAATTATCGAACGTGAAGATGATTGGTATGTGGCACTTTGTCCCGAACTAGATATTGCCAGCCAAGGAAAAACAATAGAGGAAGCACGGGATAATTTAGTAGAAGCACTGGAATTATTTTTTGAAACTGCATCTGCTTCTGAAATTGGGGAGAGATTGCATACAGAAATCTTTGTAACCCGTCTTGAGGTGAATGTTGGCTAAACTGCGCGTTCTTTCTGCTAGGGAAATCTGCCAAATTCTCGAACAAAATGGTTTTGTGCAAGCCAGGTTTGCCAAACAACAGACCCTACTGGAACTCCCTTAAATGTTCGCAATCGTCCTAATGGAAAAGTAGTAAATAGTCTTAAAAATGGTATAAATGTTGATATTTTAGAAATTAGTTACGACGATAGAGGTCGTCCTTGGGCAAAAGTCGGAGGATATCATAATGGGAACTATAGAGTGTGGGGTTGGGTTATTCGAAAGTTTGTAAGTTGTTACAATACTTAATTAATTTAGATAAAGTAGATTGGGCTGAGGAATCAAACCCCATATTTACCTTCACTATTTCTATGCGATCGCTTGTCTAAACTTTGCGATCGCATCCCCTAAATTACTGCACAACACCCAAAGCAATTATGCTAAAACGCAATAGAATATATTACACAAGCTGCCATCGCTAAAAATTTCTATGACAACAGCAGCATTACCTACACTTGAAGAATTTCTCAAGCTGCCAGAAACAAAACCTGCCAGTGAATTTATCAGCGATCGCATTTTCCAAAAACCTATACCCCAAGGAAAGCATTCTCGGTTACAACTAAAATGTTGCGATGTAGTTAATCAAGTTGCAGAGATACCAAAGATTGCTTTAGCTTTTCCCGAACTACGCTGCACATTTGGAAATCGTTCAATAGTTCCCGACGCTAGTGTGTTTTTGTGGGAACGAATTCCTTTTGATGCAGATGGAGAAATACCTAATAGTTTTCAAATTTACCCCGATTGGACTATAGAAATTCTCTCTCCCGACCAAAAAGCTACGAAAGTTATTAGTAATATTTTGCATTGCCTTAAATATGGTACTCAGTTAGGCTGGTTAATTAACCCAGATGAGCGATTAGTTCTGGTTTTTATGCCAGGACAAGAACCAGTGGAATTTAGCGGTCAAGATTCTTTACCTTTACCAAAATTTTTAAATTTAAATTTAACGGTTGACCAGGTTTTTGGGTGGTTGAAAGTTGCTTAAATTGGCGTGTTTTGTTTCGTTAATTTAAGTAAAATAAAAGTAGCTAACAGGTATCTAGCAATGAGTTCTGATAACTGCCAAGTCGCTTTAGCTTCTATCAGCGACAAAAACACATGTACTAACTCGGCTGTCTCGTAGCCGACTAAGGTTGCACCCAAAATCTTGTCTGTTTCCTCGTCAACAACCATCCGGTAAAAGCCAAATTTGTGTCCCCACTCAATTGCACGGGCTATTTGATTCATGGGTAGGGTGACTGCGCGAGCTTTAATTCCTGCTTGTGTTGCCTGTTCCAGAGTTATTCCCACTCGCCCCACTTGAGGTTCTGTATAGGTGGCATAACCAAGTGCCCTGTCGTTGCGAGTCCGGTTTTCGCCGCACAAAACAGCCTTTAAGCGTCGATAGTCTTCCCAGTATAGTTGTGGCTTCGGAGTTAGCAACACACTTACCCAGCCCGTGGGAGCGTTATTTAAAACAAAACAAGGATAATATTGTAGCTCCAAGTGTGGTACAACGAGATTTTCAAAGAATTATTTCTCTTATTGGTACACCCGCCTGTTCTCCCAAAATCCGAGAAAATTCAATTGGTCGAGTTCAAGGTTAATGAACTAATAGTTTATGGAACTTGCGGAAAAAACAGCGACGGATTTGTAGAAAAGAAGGAACTTTGAACGGAGAATTATTTTAACATGGCCCAAGCTAATCGTCGCTGGACTTTGATGGTGTATATGGCAGGGGACAATGGGAAAATTTTTGAGCAACTAGACGGCAAACCCCTGATGTATGGGATGGAGACTCAAGGATGGGCAGATATACAAAAAATGGCATCAGTAGGTTCTACGGAAGAATTGGCGGTGGTAGTTCAGTTTGATACACTATCAGACCGGGAACACACTTATCGCATCTCTATTCCTCCCAAAAGCGAAAAACCGGAAATTGAGAACACCTCGGGACAGAACTTAAAAGTTCCAAACTACTTACTGAATTTCACTGAGTACATTCCGGAACAGAATACGGGAGATCCAGCCTCGTTAACGGACTTTATTGTTTGGGGAATCCAGAATTATCCGGCAGAAAACTATGCTGTCATTCTGTGGAATCACGGGACTGGTTGGAAAGAAGATGACATTTATGAGTTTGCACGAAATCGTGGCGTTCCGATTCAAGCAAGTGCTGATGAAGTGCGATCGCTCACCCGCAGTAATCGGCGACTGTCTCATAGTTTTTTCCTCTCCTCAATTGTAGAAGTTTTAAACCTGCAAGATGAAGAATCGCGGGCGATCGCTTTTGATGACTCATCAATGGACTTCCTCGACAACGCTAAACTTCAGCAAGCTTTTCAACAAGCAGAAGAAAAAAGTGGTCAAAAAATAAGCTTGATTGGTATGGATGCTTGTTTAATGAGTATGGTAGAAGTAGCGTACCAACTGCGGGCTAATGCCAATTGCTTGGTTGCTTCCCAAGAAGTAGAACCGATGGATGGTTGGCCCTATACTACAATTTTGGAGAGTTTAACTGACAATTTGCAAATGACACCTGATGAACTAGCAAAGTTAATTGTGCAAAAGTACAAGCTTTATTATTCCGAAGGTTTGCGAGGAGGTGGAATTAGCATCACTCAATCAGCAACTAATCTGAAAGTAGTTGAGAAAGTGGCAGATGCGATCGGTAAATTAGCAAAAGTTCTAGGTGAATCGCTGGCTAATCAAGATATTTATGCTGAAGTAGCACTATCTCGCGCTCAACGTAAAGTAGCGCGTTTCCGTGACGAAGATTTTGCCGACTTGCACGATCTTGTGAAACTTCTCCGCGATGAGTATGCAGGCGACAATATTAAATTTAGGATGGTTTTAGACGAAGTAATGAATTTAATCATTTTTGAAGTTGAGCCGCAGTTTATCTTGGCAAATGTCACTGGACAAAAAAAGTCCCGTGCTAAAGGGCTATCAATTTACTTACCAACACATAGTTATTCTCAGTTCTACGATAGGTCAGATTTTGCTAGTTGCGGCTGGGGAGAGTTTATTCGGGTTCATAACGAAGCAAGTTGAGGTTTGTTTGGTCGTATACGAGTAGTTGCTTGCCGCTAACGTTACCAGTGTTTTACGGTATAAATAAGCCGAAACCTTGATTTATTTGTGCCGACCTACTTACCTTCTGAGCAAGTAATATCACCAAATTTAAAATTAGAATTTGCTATTGATTTTTTATTAGAAAATAGAAAAGCAAGTTAAATTAAGCCCATTTACTCTTATGGCTAGTAAGATTTACGCACTTTTGGTTGGCATTGATAATTACTCTCCGGAATCTAGAGGAGTGAATTCGCTTAAGGGTAGCGTTAATGATATTAAAGCAATCGAAGCATACTTACGTAAACAAATAGCTACTGACGATAAATGGGAATTAGTAGAAAAGATTTTAACTAATGATTTAGCAACACGTCAAGGGGTTATCGACGGCTTTTTGAAGCATCTATGCCAAGCGGATAGCGAAGATGTCGTGTTATTTTATTATTCTGGTCATGGTTCCTACGAAACAGTACCAGAGGTTTTTCGGAACCAAGAGCGAGATGATAAAATTGGAACTATAGTTTGCTATGACAGTAGAACCTCAGAAGGACTCGATTTAGCAGCTCAAGAATTAAGCTATTTAATTGAGCAAGTAGCAAAAAATAACCCCCATATCCTAATTATTTTGGATTGTTGTCACTCCGGTACTGCAATAAGAGACCCAGAAGCTGTCGAACGTCAAATATATTCGGATAGAAAGGTAAGAGATTTAAAAGACTTTCTTTTTCCCAAAGAATGGCTAGATTACCGCTTAAGCAATAGTTATCAGCCACCCAGACATATAGCGCTCGCTGCTTGTCGCAACATTCAAACTACGAAAGAGTATAAAGCTTCAGATGGTCAAACACGTGGTGCCTTTTCTTACTTTTTAACTGAAGCTCTACAGCGTACTAATGGTAGTTTATCTTATGCAAATTTATTTCAAGATATTAATGCTTTGATAACTGGTAAAGTTAAAAACCAGTCACCTCAAATAGAAGCAACATCAGATGATTTAATCAAAACGTTCTTATTAGGTGCGGCAGGGGAACACATAAACTATTTTAGTTTGAGTTATGACAATAATACTCATTGTAATTGGGTAATTAACGGTGGTATTTTACATGGTATTCACCCAAAATCAGAAGGGGATACTTTCTTAGCTATTTTCCCTCAAGGAACTCAAGCAGAAAAGTTACAAGAAATTGGCAATGCGATTTGCGAAGCTACGCTTACTCAAGTATTTACAGAAGTAAGTATAGCTGAAATTATCGGTGATATTAGTCAATTATCTAAAGATGAACCTTATTGGGCAATTGTAACTAGCGTACCATTACCGAAGTTAAAGGTGTATTTTCAAGGTAATGTTATCGGTGTGGAAGTAGCTCGTACAACACTTTCTACAGTTGATGGTAGTACTTCCTTATTTGTTCGAGAAACCGAATCCTTGACGGATGCTGATTATTACTTAGAAGCAATTAATGGTCAGTATTGGATTAAGCAACCTGCTGATAAACAGCCATTAGTAGCACCAGTTCCAGAAGTAGCAGATAGACAAGGATACACTCAACAACGTGCAAACCAAATAATCAAACGTTTAGAGCATATTGCACGTTGGAGGAATATTCTGGAATTGAAAACTCCACCAACTAGTCAGATCAAAGCTGGTGATGTGGAGATGGAAGTGACTGTCACTTCTGGGGGTAAAGAATATTCATCAAAAACAGAAGCTTCTGCTTTGCGAGGGGAATATACTTGGAAAGAGAAAAATTCGGAACCACCAGAAGTGAAAATTACAGTCAGCAATAAAAGCGACAAAGAACTGTATTTTCAAGTCATCGAATTAGCTGGAAGTTATGCAATATATGTTCCGGAATTTTTTCCCGAAAGGAGCAGTATTAGTTTACCGAGTCAAAATGTGGCATCAGGTGAAGAATTAGTGGTAGAAATTCCCAGAACATACTTAAATAATGGAATTACCGAGTACGATACTATTTTAAAATTAATTGTCAGTACTAGAGAATTCAATGCGAGTTTACTCCAGCAACCTGAACTAGATTCTCCACCTCCAGTAAACCGCTCCTCAGATTTATCTGGTACTTTAAACCGTTTGATGGACAAAGTTTATACTCGTGAAACTACACGGAAAAAAGATAAATATATCGATAACTGGATGACTCAGGAAGTTAAAATTACTCTGGTAAAACCACCTGGTGGAGTAGAAATCCAAGACTCTGGGTCAACTACTTTACTGACTGGTGTCGAACTACAAGGACATCAAACTTTTAAAGGAAAATTTAGTTTGAACTCCTTACCTCCAAGTAGTCGGCATGTTAATAGTAATTTAATCCCACCGATTTTCTTACAAGACCAAACTATTCAACGAGACGGTGATAAGAGGCTAGTTGAACCATACCAATTTAACATGACTCGCAGCTCTGGTTTGTTTAGCGTCTTGGAAATTGTTGATGTGCAAAATCACGAAAGCGTAACTCCAGAAAATCCGATAAAATTACTGGTTGGTCAGTCATTATCATCAGACGAACATATCTTACCCGTAGCTTATGATGGAGAATTTTTCTTACCTTTGGGTAAAGCAAAGAACGTAAATGGTAAAACAGAAATTACTATCGAACGTTTACCCGAACCAACAGTCAATAGTCGCAGTTTGCAAGGTTCAATTAAGATACTTTTCCAAAAAGTTCTGTACAACACCTTGGGTAAAGATTTTGAATATCCGCTTTTGAGAATTGCCAAAGTTTCTTCAGAGGGAGATGTATTTTATCTAGATGAGGATATAAAAGCCAAAGTTGCCTCAGCCAGTAAGATTCTACTTTATATTCACGGTATTATTGGCGATACAAGAAGTTTACTTCCTAGCGTTCTGGCAAAAACTATAGAGAATGGACAAGAGAAAATACAAGATAAGTATGATTTAATTCTGGCTTTTGATTACGAAAATCTCAATACAACAATTCAAGAAAACGCTAAACTACTTAAGCAAAAATTAGAAGAGGTTGGTTTAACTGCAAACCACGGGAAACAATTACATATTGTTGCTCATTCAATGGGTGGTTTAGTCGCTCGTACTTTTATTGAGAAAGAAGATGGAAATCAAATTGTCCAACACTTAGTGATGTTGGGTACACCTAACGCAGGTTCTCCCTGGGCAACAATTCAAGATTGGGCTTTTACTGCTCTTGGTATTGGGTTAAATCAACTTTCTAGCGTTGCTTGGCCTCTAAATATTATTACTGCATTGCTCTCGTTTTTGGAAGCTAACGATAATGCTTTGGATCAGATGAAACCCCAAAGCGAATTTATCCAAAGCATTGCCAAAAATATTGACCCCCAGGTGCAGTATACAATAATCGCTGGCGATCGCTCGATTCGTTCGTCAGCATTAGAAATTGAACCTGGGAAAAACTCTAGTCAAATACAGCGACTGATGCAGAAATTATTTGGCTCTGCTGTAGATAATGTCGTCGATACGGTGTTTCTCCAACAACCTAACGATATCGCAGTTACTTTGTCAAGCATTAAAAGTATCAGCCTAGAGCGAAACCCTCAGCCAATAATTATATCGCCTGATAGCGCTTGCGACCATCTCACCTATTTCACCAGTCAAGCTGGTTTAGATGCGTTAGCAAATGCTTTAAAGCAAAACTACGAGCCAGACCATTCCGCAGAGACGGTAAAAACACGTCTCTGGTACTTCGGTGTGAAACTACCCACTAAAAACCAGGCAGTCGGTGAAGATTTAATTCTGAACCTGAATTTTACATCTGATTCGCAACTAGATCGCAGTATTCGCGTGCCTTTTAATACTCTGGAAGTAACTATTTATATTGAGGCATCGGGATTTTATCTTCAAGGCGAACACACTCGCACTTTACCCGTGAGGGATGGCGAGTTGATGGAACGCAGCCTGACTCTAAATTTGACTCCCTTGGTTAGTGGCGATTGCACAATCAATTTATCTGTCTATCCAGGGGGGCGACTGCCAAACTTAAGTCCGGAAAAGTTACCAATAGAGGTTCGCGTTAATACACCGATAGTTCTGCCAAACATTCCAGAATTAATTGACCGCCGTGCCATACCAGAACCTGAACCTGATGTAATATTACACGTTACCATAGAGGAAGTACTGAAAGAAGAACAATTAACAGGGCTGCAACGGGTAGGACTTTATCTCACCTGTGGGGCGTTGTCATGCGATCGCCAACCTCTTGAACCTCTACATTTTACCGCAAATGAGTTGGAAAAATTGCGGCAATCTGCAATACAGGCTGCTGCTGTTGCCAATGGTTCCCCAGTTGATGTTTTAATAAGTTTGCAGGCGATCGGAGCAACACTCTTCGATCGCTTGATGCCGCTTGAACACCCGCTGAGAAATTATTACTGGGAACTCTTTAAGCTTGCTAACAGCAATACTCCACTAACTTGGTTGATTGTGTCAGAAGCAAAAGCTGTACTTCCTTGGGAGCTAGTTTGTGCTTATGATTACAATCAAGAAACGGGGAAAAACTGGTATGACGAATTCCTGGCACAAAAATTTATCTTGGCTCATTGGGTGGGTTACCAGGGACTAAAACTAGCAAATGAAGCTCCCCTACTCGAATTGGGTTTAACTCACTACAATCAGCGACCTGAACATCTATCACGATGGCAAAAAGTTTTAGGAAGCCAAGCGCAGGCAAAATCAAACCAACAGTCGGGACTGCTAGATTTAATGCAGCCTAGTTCTTCGTGTTACGGGTTGCATATACTACGCTACACTGACCCTCACCAAATAGGACAAATTACTTCTTATGAGGCAAATCCGGAACTCGCATCTGGAAAAACCCTGAATCAAGCTGAAGAATTACTATATAATCAGCGATTAGATTTTACATTACGACGACCAGTGGTTGGATTAAGTCTGGTTGATGGACAAACGGCAAACAGGGGGATGGCTATGTCTGGAAGCGATAACCAACTGGAAGCAGATTGGATGTTACCTTTGATGCACGCAGGGGCTAGTGTTTTAGTTGGATCTCGATGGAGTGTTTTACCTGAAAGCGATCGCCTCTTTTACCGTACATTTTACAATCTCATGCGATCGGGCATAGAATTGGGATCGGCGGTATGGCAAGCTAGAAAAGACGTAAGGCTGGCTTTTCCTCATCGCTCTGATTGGTTAGCTTACACATATTTTGGGCATCCCCAATGTCAACCTTATTTAGTCCGACCATCTCAAGGTTTTACCTTTTTTGAAGCGATTAATCCACCAGAAAATGATAAATTTTTGGCTGGCAAATCCTATCGATTTCGCGCTAGCTATCGCACAGAAGCCCCTGTTTGGTATAGCGGTCGGTTAAGCTTGCAAGAGATATCAAAAGAAGCGGAAGATTTATCGGTGATGATGGTGCGTTTAACTGGGGAAATGCCACCGGAATTTTATCAACTAAAACCAGTTGCTTCTAAAGAAAGTTATCAAGATATTATAACTATTATTATGCCTAGTAAAGAAATGATATTGCCTTTGTTAATTCGGTTTCAAAAAGGCAGCGATGAGTTAAACACTTTATTTTTAAATTTAAACGTAGTAGATCGAGGGCAATCATGACTTTAAAAGCTGGTGGCTACTCTCAATCAAAACAGGGTAGTCGCAAAATGTGCAAAGTAGTTGTGTCTCCTAATTTTGTTATGGTGGATAACGAATATATTAGTGACGGTGTTGGTTTACCGGGAGATGTCTCTCTCAATGCCAGTAGAGAATTTGCAAAAATACTTGATCAACTTTGTACAGATGTTGCTAATAAACAGCCAAGAGGTCTAGATATTTCAGATGAAACTGAAAGTAAGTTCCAAGAATCAATACGTATAGAAGAGCAGGATTGTCAGCGGATTTTATATTATTTAAGAAAAATTGGTAGGGGATTACGTTCGGATTTGTCCAACAAAATGGTGGATGCATTTAAAAAAGTGGGTTTTTTGAAAGATAGTACACAAGAAGACCCTGCATTGACATTTGTCGAAAATTTTACGCAAGCTAATTCTCAGCCACCTATTTTGTGGGAAATGATGTATGAAGGTGATTCGAGTAGTAACCCTCAATGGCAAAATTTTTGGGGATTTAAAGTACCGATCGCTCATTGGATTCCTACAAACCGTGCTAAAGAAATTAGACTGCAAAAAATGTTTTCAGCTATCCACGAAAGTTTGAAATTTGCTGGCAAAGAAACAGATTTATTGTTTCAAAACCTTGCACCGAAATTATCTCATACTACTCTTTTAAAACTATGTCGAGAAAGATTTAATAATGATTTGCTGCAAAAAAATCAAAATAGTGAAAAGCCAGATTTAGCAGATAATTATTGCCAGGATAAACGTTGGTTGTATAACCATTTTAATAGCGGATTTAATGGCAACGATAAAAAGCGTGAATATGAAGCGGATCAACGAAAGGAAGAACTATTTAAATCAATATTTAAGGAATCTAAAACTGTTTACGATTTGTTGCATTTTGCTTGTCACTGTGAAGGCAAAAAAACAGAGTTTCTTTCTCAGTTAATCATGCAAGTGGGTGGCGAAACGATACGCTTAGATGTTGCTTCTATCAAGGATTTGAAACGTAAGGATAGTTGGGATGGTAACGAACCCGGGCCATTAGTATTTTTAAATGCCTGCGGGACGTTTAATCAAAATAATTCCCATGAACCACCTGGTTTTCCCTCATCATGGATTAACAGTCAAGGTGCATTGGCTGTGATCGGCACGATTTGTCCCGTGCCTGATTATTTTGCATATGCCTTTGCTCGAAAATTTTATGAGGTTTTATTTAAAGCGATCGCAAATCAAGAAATAGTCCGTGAATGTTATTTATCAGAAGCACTTCTGACAACTCGTCGTTATTTTATGGAGACTTATAATAACCCATTAGGACTTGCTTATGTCCTTTATGCTGTTGATGGCGCACATGTACTGGCTGATTTTGTACAAACAGGAGATGCTGCATGACCGCAGATGAAGCAGTTAAAACCTGGTTAGAGGAAATATACCCGGTTTATACTGAAATTAAGGTACTCAAAAAACGGTTAGAAGAGATTCAAACTGTAGAATTAGCGCGTGCTGAATACAACAAACGAATTGAGGAGGAAGAAACTAAGCTGCAAAGTCTAGAAAAACAAAAGCGTCAGTTAGAAGTGGAACAGCGCATTTTAACAACTCGCAGAGCAGGACCAGGATCTAATATTAGGTTACGTAAAGAAGAAAAAAATAAAAATTTGCCACAAAAACCGCAAGTAATTGGAATAAAAACTTCTACTAACTATGATGAAACCACTAAGAAGAAATTAAGAGCAGAGGCGAGAAATAAATTTAAACGGTTTCTCAGTCGGCATTATCAATATAAACTTGAAACCAGTGTTTTAGGTCAGATTAACTGCATCGCGGATGATGTAGATCGCCCTTTGGGTGAAGCCTTGGCTTTATTAGATTGGAGTATTTTTGAAGATTATGCCGATCGCACCGATGCAAGCGATGCATCTGGGTTGGAACAACTAAACGAATTAGGTAAAGAATTACAGGAGTATCGCAAGCAACTGTCTGGTAAAGTAGATATGCTGGAACTGAGTTTTCGTGACTGGTTGGGGATTTGGGAAAAATGGCGATCGCGTGAAGAATCACCAGAACACTCACAAGCTTGGGAAACGTTTATTGCGGAAACTCAATGGGCAAAGCAAGCAGAAGCAGCCAAATTACAAAATGATATTTTTCAGTTAGAAGAAAAAATCGCCCAAATTAAGGCAACTCGCAACCAAAGCTGTACTTAGCTATGAGCAAAATTACTCGCTACCAAGAACCAAAAATTACTCGTTTCCGGGAATCATCTCGCGGGTTGAAACCAGAACCTGTTTACTCAGGTTGGACTAACTTTGTGTCTCAAAAGTCTGTACAAGCGATCGCTATGTCACCCAAATCGAGTTGTCTTTGGTTAGCAACTTGGGGAGGAGTAATTTGTTGGAAATGGAAGGATAATCAGCCTTATCAACGTTACAGTAGCGAGCATGGTATAGCAGGCAATGAGGTAACATGTCTGTGCTTGGATGAAAGCGATCGCCCGTGGGTGGGACACAGTGAAGGTGCTTTATCATACTTCGACGGTCAACGCTGGCAGGTGTACTCAAGTTTGCAAACAGATCCGATTCGAGCATTAACAGGTGCAGGCAGTCGCACAGGAATATACGTAGCTACACAAGAAGAAGTGTATTATATTAAATCTGCCAATCATCCGCCTATACCAGTTATCCCTAATGAAGATAGTAGCGCAGAGACTCTGGCTTTATTCGCTGACAAAGAAGAGTTATTAATTGGTAATCCTTGGGGATTGTTTCGCGCCTCGATTGATAAAACTCCAGAACCTATCGCGGCTGAGGAAATTCAGTTTTGCACAGCTTTAGCAAAAGACGGTGATGGCAGAATTTGGATAGGCACACCAGAGGGTTTGTATAATCTTGAGAACGATCAAGTCAAATCGCAAGCTGAAGAAATTAGCGATCGCGTTTTGGCGCTAGCTGCTGGTGAGAAGCGGATCTGGGTACTTACAACCAATGGACTTTTCCAGATATTTAATGATACTTGTTTGGAATTTCCTAAGCAAAAACAACTTACAACCATCCGAGCGATCGCTGCCAGTACTAGTGATACTTATCTTTGGGTAGGCACAGATCAATTGCTAGCTGGAGTGCAAATGAGCAATCTTGAAGATGGATTTTGGGACTCGGATTTGTTAACTTCTCATCCAGAGGATAATTTAAGTAACTTAGGTCGTTGTGCCCTTTGCCCAGCAGATAGCGATAGCCTGTGGGTAGGCACAGCTAGCGGATTGTATACCTACAAACCAAGTCAAGAATGGCAACTTTGCATTAATAGCGAACAAGAAGATATTCGGGCGATCGTCCTGAATCCAGATGATACCGAAACACCCTGGATTTTGAGTTGGTCGCGTGGTGTCAGCAAGTTACAACCTGGTGATTGCCTGAAAGAATATTATCGGCAGCCACCTAACACACCACTGTTATTGGTAAGAGGTCAAGACAGATACCCATACGTTCTTACAGAACTAGCATTATGGTGTTTGAAAACAAACAATTACGAAGAGATATGTAAGGTAAATCACTCTCACAGTCGCGTAGTAACGCAAACATCGGATGGAGTTTGGTGGCTAGGTACGCAACGAGGATTGTACCGACAATGGGAATTTGTGGGCGAGCCATCTGGTCCTCTCATGGTACCAATCTACGCCCTAACTGAATTCCAAAAAAATCTCTGGGTAGCAACCGCAAATGGGCTTTGGACGTTGCAGGACAAAAACTGGGTTCAGCTTAACTTAGAACTGCCTAGCAAGGGAGCGCCAATCTGGGCGTTAACCCCCTCTCTGCGCTCAGAGGCACTCTGGCTAGCCTGTGAAGAAGGTGTGATTTGCTACAACATATCAACTAAGAGTATTAGCAAGCATTACACCTCTATTAACTCCGGATTGGCAAGCCATAGAGTTACAGCTTTGGTTGAAAGCACTCACGCTTTATGGATTGTTAGCCAAGCTGGTATCAGCCGCGTCACACTTGATTGAGGAAAACACTACCATGAACAATCAGCAGGATACGCTCAAAGACAAACTAATTGTGGGAATTGACTTAGGTACAACTAACTCTGGTATATCTCTATGGTCTGACGAACGACAGCAGGTAGAAATTATCACAGATAAAGACAATAAGGTCTTAACCCCATCACTTGTTGGCTGGAACCGTAGCAATCAGACATGGGTTGTGGGACGTGAGGCTCAAATTCTTAGCCAGCAACATCCCACTGATGTAGTTTATTCCATCAAGCGCTACATCGGACGTGCGTTTAACGACCCTAACATCAACAGCGATCGCCCTCACCTCGCTTATAAATTAATCCCAAGTATCAGTCAAGATAAGCACAATGAAGTTGCTGTAGATTTTGGCGATCGTAACGGTAGACCATTGCAAGTAAGTGCCCCGGAAATTTCAGCTAAAGTATTGTTCAAACTGCGCCAAGATGCTGCGCTTAAACTTGGTGTGCCAATCGAAGATATTAAAAATGCCGTCATCACTGTGCCTGCTTATTTTAATATACTTCAGAGAGAAGCAACTAAGTTAGCTGGACAACAAGCAGGACTAGAGGATGTTCAGATTCTAAATGAACCAACGGCTGCTGCTTTGTCCTATCGCAATACTGTGTTAGAACTATATAAAAATAAAAAATGCTGCATCTTAGTTTACGACCTCGGCGGCGGCACCTTTGACATTTCTCTACTAGACTTTGAACTGGACGCGAAAGGATACGCATTTTATACGCGGGTTTTAGATGGTGACACACGCTTGGGTGGCGACGACATTGACTTCAAGGTTGCTAGTTGGTTAGCTGAAGAACTTGAAAAACGCTATGGTACTTTAGTCACTCCTGACGATAAAACTAATTGGAACCGATTGCGTCAGAAAGCTGAAGAGGCAAAAATTAAACTTTCTACTGATGAAGTCGAAGTTGCTATCGTCGATTTAACATCACTTAATTTAGGACAGTCTTTTTGCCTGGATGATGCTCGCATAGAGTTAAGCCGCGAAGAACTAGAAAAATGTGCAGCCAATGTCATACAAAGCACTTTAGAGATTACCAAACGCGCCGTAGAACAAACGGCTAGGATAACTTGGAAGGATATTGACGAAGTGATTTTAGTGGGCTGGCAAACCAAAATGCCAGCAATTCGGCGCAAAGTTGAAGAACTGACAGGACGTAAGCCCCACGTAAGCGATCGCCCACAGTTAGCTGTTGCCTTGGGTGCTGGCGAATTTGCTCGTATCTTAAGTTTAGGAAAAGAAAAATTTTCGGAAAATTCTCTCATTGATGCGATCGCATTATCCTTAGGTATTCGTCTTGATGACGATACCTTTGAAGTTTTAGTCGATGCTAACAAAACTTTACCCCACACTAGCCAACCATTTCTTGTGACAACTACTGAGGACAACCAACCTTCAATTTGTGTGGAAGTTCTTCAAGGACCAAGGGGGGCTACCAAGAAGAGCGACTGTATAGTTTTAGGCTCCGTAGGAATGAATGTACTTCCAGCACCTAAAGGAATTCCTAAGTTTGAGGTTGTACTTCACGTTCAATCTGATGGAACCATGTATGTAGAAGTGACCGATGCTCGTACTGGAAAATCTGAAAAGGTGTTTATACAGAAAATATTAAGGCAGATGGAGCGATGATTTACCTTTTACAGCGCGAAGCTTACGCGACGTAGCTTGTCCGACGTAAGTCGTTCGCAAGCGTCCAATGGATCGGGTTACGAAGTCCTTGTTGTCGATGATGGTTCGACAGTATCGTAGTAACGCACCAAAGTATTAATAATAGTGCGTTACCAAAAGCGCTAACGCACCCGACGTATATTTTAAAAAATCAAATAGTACTCCTATAGTAAAAAGTATATCTTTAGATTGAAGCTAAAATATGTAATATTTTCTTCATCGAAGGAGCGATCGCACGCTTTGAGAAAATTCAACCTGTCTTATATCAAGTAAGTAAACAGCATTATCCGTACAGTTTCACATATCCTGGAAATTTTAAGCGAGCAAATAATTTACAATTTTTAATAATTTATGGGCTTAGAACTGAACTTTAGTTTAGTATTTTTATGGGACTACTCAATGTAAAATTTTAAACATATATGTTGTATTTAAATTTAAATTGTACAATCAAAGCGAGTTGAAAATTGGATAAAACATGATTTTTTCAAGCAGTGAAACTCCTAGTACTGACCAGTTACAAACTAAGCGACTGATAGCGATAGATATGTTGCGCGGACTGGTAATGGTGTTAATGGTACTAGATCATGGGCGAGATTTTTTTACTAATGTTCGCTTTCGCCCTACTGACTTGACCCAGACAAGCGTACCTCTGTTTCTGACGCGCTGGGTTACTCATTTGTGCGCTCCCACATTTATATTTCTGGCTGGGGTATCAGTCTATCTTTATTTTGTCCGCCGACCACAAAGTAGGCAAGAACTTTCACGGTATTTGATAATTCGTGGTCTGTGGTTGGTGTTTCTGGAGTTAACAGTAGTACGTTTCGGCTGGGTATTTGACCCAACCTACTCTTTTTTGTCGGCAGGAGTCCTATGGGCAATTGGTTGGTCAATGGTCGTTTTAGCAGCATTAATTTATTTGCCAATTCCTGCGATCGCTGCATTAGGAATTTTGCTTATAGGTGGACACAATTTATTTGATAATGTCCATGCTGAACAATTAGGAAGATGGGGTTGGTTGTGGGCAGTACTTCACGAACAAAAAATGTTCACACCTTTTCCTAAGAAAATTTTTTTAATTGCCTATCCCCTCATTCCTTGGATTGGGGTGATGGCAACAGGTTATGCATTTGGGACTGTATTTAACAAAGAAAAAATTACTAGGCTGCGATTATCGCGGCGGTTAGGACTGGGTTTAATTGCTAGCTTCGTGGTTCTTCGTGCCTTGAATGTATATGGCGACCCGCAGCCTTGGTCAGTGCAAAAGAATTTATCTTATACTATACTATCATTCATCAACTGCCATAAATATCCACCTTCATTGCTTTATTTGTTAATGACACGCTTGTCTGGCAATGCTTTTGCTTTACCTGTTTGAAAAGCAAAGATGGAGGATTTTTAAACCTCTAGTATTATTCGGTCAGGTTCCTTTATTTTTTTATATAGTCCACCTTTGGCTCATCCATATCACTGCAATTTTACTAGCTTTACCTAAATATGGTTTAAAGGCAATTATTATGCCCTTTATAAACTCCCGCCTGATGCCAACAAACTATGGATATGATTTACCAATGATTTACAATCTTTGGATAATCATGATAATTCTGCTTTATCCTCTCTGTAATTGGTTTATGAATTACAAGAAAAAACATCCTAGCAAGAAGTGGTTAAAATACTTGTAAATATTCATCACATCCCACAATTTGCGGTCTAAACGTGGTCTGCCAATTTTTAATTGCTCTCGTACCCAACTAGTTACAAGTGGATGCCTGAACTACAGTGTTCATCTAACAACCTAAGCGAACGATATCAATTGCTATTACAATGCGTTTTATATAGTTCTACATTTAACTTTACGGTATGCCAATGAATTTCTCTGCTGTACTAACTGAGATAGCATCGTTAAGTATAGACGAGCGCATTCGCCTGGTGGAAGCGATTTGGGACACTATTAGCTTGTAATCAGAGCAGTTTCAGGTAACAGAAACTCAGAAACAGGAATTGGCACGTCGCCTTGCAGCCCATAATGCTAACCCTAGTGATGTAATTTCTTGGGAAGAAGTCAAAGCCCAAGCACTAGCGAGAGTCCGCCAATGACCTTGCCTGTAGTTTTTCGACGCGAAGCACAATCAGAGTTTACTGCCTTCCCTACGTATCTTTTAAAAAATCAAATAGCATTTAATAGCCCATAGTTGTTTGTTATAGTTTTCGATGGTATTTTGCATAAAAAACTATTCTTGCTTCAGTAGTTCTAATTGAAAATTATTGAGCGTTTGGGATTATTGGTCGGGTAGTTGTGGATTTGACATAAAAACCAGAAAGTGATAAGAATTTAAATGTAGAAATTAAAACATTATTTTCTAAGAGATATTACAATCTATTACTGGTTGTATTTATTATGAATAAAAAAAAACTACTTACGTATTGGATGCCAACAAGGGATATTTAGCATCTGCAAACTTGTAGTAAATTTTACTAAGAGAATATCTTAGATTGTGCTGTCTAGATGTATTGCAGATGATTTTATCACTAAGTTTTAATTTTAACCAAAAATTATACAGAAAAACCGTAAAACCTAATTTTTGAATTGTAGCTAAGGAAATATACATACAGTTGTGACGCGATTGCGTAACAGAAGCAATTCGTCAGACATTTATGGAATAAGGAACTTATTGATGCCTTCAGTTCAACAACTATACGAGCAGCGCAAGCAACTAGAGACACTTATCGATTTATTAAACCGGAAAATTCTTAGCTTCAGAACTTCAAGGGTGACAACAATTGACCCTGGTGCGCTTGCGAGCATTGATATATTAATTGAACAACATATTCAAGAGCGAGAACAGGGAAAGAAAGATTTAGCGGAAATCGATCAAGCCATAGCTTCTCTCGACGATCGCAATTTCCTACAAGCATCGGAAGACCCCTGTAAAATTGCAACTACCGATGAATTGTATAATGTACTACTCAATCTAGATTATCAAAAACAATCTATTTCGTTCCGGCAATTTACCCAGCACAAGGCAGCCGCAGCATTTCTAATTCAAGGTTCTCGACACTATGGGCAGCGATGGTTACTAAACCGACTGGCACAGAAAGCATGTAAACTTGTTACTGACAAAATAGTTCTCTTTCCTCTCAGACGAGTAGCACGTAGCAATGATATCAGTGCCTTATGGCGCGAACTTGCCGAACGTGTAGGTTTAGAGCGAAAAGGTTTATCACTATCAGGAGTTGATGTTGCTGAGTATGTGTATAACTGGTTACAAACCCAGAATGTTATTCTTATCTTTCATGATGTAGAACATATGCCTTCAGGATATTTGCCCAAGCTAATTGAACAATTTTGGCAACCCCTGGTACAAGCAGCTACTAATTCTCCAAGCCATTCGCAATTATTGATGTTCTTAGTTGACTATACGGGACGTATGTGTCATCAGAATATTGATGTCACGGAAACGTATAACGTAAGTTGGAACCCTCAAAATCCAATAAAATTACCGATATTAAATAAATTTACTGATACTGTACTTAGTGGCTGGCTTGCCAATGCGCTTGACGCACTACCCCTTGAACTTATTAATGAAAATGAAATGGCTAATACAGTTCAGAGTATTTTAGAAAATAGTGAAGGTGGTACACCAGAGTATGTTTTTGACGAAATTTGTAGTCTGTGCGATCGCGACTGGGAGGAGGAGACAAAAAAATGGTTGAAATTGTAAGCAAACCAAAACAGCCCCTGGAATACAAAGGTAAAGTTCAGCCTAAGCCAGGAGAAAAGCAAAACGGACATTTACTATACCCTTATCTACCAGATAAAGATTTAATCGAAGCCGTTAACCTCGCCATATTTCTGGAACGACCTTTGTTACTTAAGGGAGAACCTGGCTGTGGGAAAACACAGTTAGCCCGTGCTGTCGCATACGAGTTAAATTTACCATTTGAGGCTTGGTGCGTTAAATCCACTAGTAGGGCACGAGATGGGTTGTATATTTACGATACGGTAAGTCGATTGCGTGATGCCCAGTTGGCTGCGGCTGGTCGTCTAATAAAAGATAATGACATTGAACGTATTAGCAATCCAGCTACTTATGTGCAGTGGAGACCATTAGGACGAGCATTCCAGCAAGACAAGCGAACTGTAGTATTGATTGACGAAATTGATAAAGCTGATATTGATTTTCCTAACGATTTATTGCTGGAATTAGACGAACTGCGATTTACAATTGAGGAAACGGGGCAAGAAATACGAGCAAAAGCCCCACCAATTATTTTTATTACTAGCAATGATGAGAAAGACTTACCCGATGCATTTTTACGTCGGTGTTTGTTTCACTACGTTAAATTTCCCGATCCAGAACGTTTAAAGAAGATCGTTCATGCGATTTTTTCCAACTCACTATCGGAACCACCACCTGCTTTGGTTGAGATCGCAGTAGAGCGTTTTCAAAAACTACGCGAAGAAATGGATAGAGGGGGTGCAAGCAAGAAGGCTAGTACAAGCGAATTAATCGACTGGTTTAAAGTTTTACGTCGCTATCCCGAAGATGAGGTGTTAGCAAAACTCAAGGGAGAACTCCCTTTTCCCAGTGTATTACTTAAAAGCTGGGACGACCATCGTCGTTATTTAAATAAGTAGGTGCAAATATTAGTGTGATGGAATATGAATTACCACTTTTAGAACTTTTTAATCGACTGCGAGAGGCTGGTTTACCTCTTGGTATCAATGAGTACGAACTAGTTTTGCGTGCATTACAAGGAGGTTTTGGGATACAAGATAAAACGGCTTTAGCAAAGTTATGCTGTACTCTATGGGTTAAAACATCGGAAGAAAAGCTATTATTCGACTATCACTTTGAGCGTGTCATGATTGAGGATACTTTAGTTTTTGCAACTGAGTCCTCTACCGCAGTAAATACTAACAAAAGCTCTGAAACAATACAAAAAAATAGGCGGACTGTGAGTTTATTTAAAATTTCGCATTTAACCCGTTATTTAGTCTTGGGTAGTACCATCGTTTTAGCTACAGGAATAATTGTATCGTTGGTCAACTCATTAATGAAGAACAGATGTCCTAACTTTACAAGCCAGCCCATTAAGTATGCAGTAGTCAATAAAGAATATAAATATAACATTACTACTTGTGCAGATAATAATAGCGATCGCCGAAAAATCACACCCTTGAAAAAACCCGACTGGTTGAAATTTAAAGATAACGGAGATGGAACGGCAACCCTCAGTGGTACATCAGAATCTAGCCTTTATGGAAAAGTCGGTTTGTGGAATAGTTATGGTAAATTAATAGCAACTTTTTCACAGCAACGAGAGATTGAGAGAATAAGCTTTAGCCCAGATAGAAGATTCTTAGCTACTATTTTATCTAATAGAACAAAACCACCTACAAGCAAATCTTCCTACACAGTATGGGATATTTATTCGCAAAAACCATTCAAAACATTTGAAGATACGGCTCGTATTACAAGTATTAATTTTAGTCCTAATGGTCAGTATATTGTCGAAACTTTAGAAGATGGAACTGTCAGGATAAGGGATGTTTCAGGTAAGCAAAAATTAGTACCTCTACCTTATAAGGGAAAAGTTACGAGTGTTAGTTTTAGCCCAGATGGTCAACGTATCGCTACTGCCTCTGGCGATGGTACAGCCCGTTTGTGGAATTTAAAAGGGGGTCAACAAGCGGTTTTATGGCATAAGGGTCGAGTAATCAATGTTAGTTTTAGTCCAGATGGACAATATCTTGCAACTAACTCAGATGACGGAAAATCTAGTTTATGGGATATTTCTACGAAAAAAAGGCTTAGGACATTTCCCAGTTATGGGAATTTGGGCACTATCATTTTTACTGCCGACGGAAAGCGCTTAGTTAACAACTCAAATGAATATACTATTAGTATATGGGACATTTTTTCGGGGAAGCTGATAGCGAATTTAAATCATTCTAGTACTGTTAAAAGTTTCATCTTAAGTTCTGATGGTAAGTATCTAACTTATTCTTACGATTATAATAGTAATAGCTATAGCTATATTAAGAAGAAAATTAGCTTGTGGGAAATTTCTGGCGAGTTAGTAAAGGAATTAGACTTGCATAATTTGCAGAAAGAACAACAAACTGATTCTTTAGAAAATGTCACTTTGAACCCTGATGGAAAAAGTTTTGCTGCTATCTCGTCTGGCAGTATTATTTTATGGGATATTATTACTAATACTAATAAGGAATTATATAAAATTGATAACTCTTTTCCTTATCCCGATCTGATTAATTTTAGTTTTGATGGTCAGGTAATCGCGCTCGCATCGAATCGTTCTACAGATAATGTAGTTTTGCGAGTCACTAATGCAAGTGGAGAAAAACGCACCCAAGAATTTAGCATTGGACTTATCAACGATATAAATGAAATGCAAATATCACAAATAGATATTGTTTATGTAACAATCGCAGGATTGGTAATTTTATTCCTGCTATTTGGAGGGTATATAGCGTTTAGAAGTGTAGATGGACGCAAAGAAGACAGAGATATTGCTAACGAAAAAAATCAAAAAGAAGCAAGAAGCACGACCAATTCACAATTACCTGTCGAACCAACCAGCCTATTAGAAGATGAAATGCAAGTTGCCAAAGCTGTGCGGCAAGAGGTTCGCAAAGAAACTGATTTTTATCTCAGCCCCTTCAGCACAAGCAACGAGTATTTCCCCGTTACACGTCGGCAAATGAAACAAAGCTGGCGTTATTTACGTAGATTCGTTAGAGAAGGAATACCAAGCGAACTCGATATTGATGCAACTATTCGAGAAATTTCGCGCCAAGGTGTATTGCTCAAACCTGTATTTGTACCGCGACGGGTAAACCGAACCGAGTTAATAATACTTATTGACCAAGATGGGTCGATGGTTCCATACCATGCATTGTCGCGTCGTTTAGCGGAAACTGCCTTGCAAGGAGGTCGTTTGGGCAAATCAAGTATTTACTATTTTCATAACTGCCCCAGTCAATATCTCTACAACGACCCAAACCACCAAAAAGCTAAACCAATTCGAGATATTTTCGCGCAAGTAAACTCAAAAAATACAAAAGTATTAATTATTAGTGATGCAGGTGCAGCCCGTGGAGCATTAAATCCCGAACGGGTTGAGATCACTGCTGCGTTTTTAAACTACCTCAGTCAGAAAGTGCGTTACATTGCTTGGCTCAATCCTTTGCCGAGTTCGCGTTGGCATTGTACAAGTGCTAGTGAAATAGCCAATTTAGTACCGATGTTTGAATTTAATCGTAGAGGTTTAGATGCAGCGATTGGAGTATTACGCGGACAGTTGATATATGTTAATAATTAATGGGGGTGTTATGAGAAATATTGCGACTCGACGCATAAATTCATTTGAAAAACGTTTTGGCAAGCCACATTTATACTTGGCTTATCATGCGGCTTTTCCGCTAGCACTGACACCCGAACTTCTATACCGTTTGTGGGCTAATTTTCAGCAAGATGTTGACGGTACTGTTATGGACATTCCTTGGGAAGCTGTCGGTGATATCTTGCTTTCTAATTTATGCGAAGAAGTTGGACGCGAACTTTACGAAATGAATGTAGAAGTACGCAGCGAACTACTACGAAGATTAAAACAAGACCAAAAATTTGGTCAAAGAAGAATCATCCGACTATCGGATTTTCTGCTCGAATATGTTAAACAACAACTTAACAGCGACGATATCGATATTCGAGACTTTGCCAAAGTTCAGCAATGGACAGCTTTAGCATATACCAAACCAAGCGAGGTAGCTCGTCAAATCGCTGAAAATTTTCAACGACTCGAAATAGCTACTTCCACACAAACAGTAACAGATGAGGCTGAATTTATTCGTATTGCTTCATTAGTAGAAACATTTGCCGAACCTTTAGCCGAAGCAAAATTAGAGCCGCTGTTAGTTTATGCTCGCGGGATGGCAAGCTTTGCTCGTGGTGATTTAAATGATGCTGCGGAACAGTTGGGTAAAGTTGCAGAAAATGGCAAAATTCAGATAGCTGGTATTGATTTAGCAATCCCAGAATCTGTTAAGGAAAACTTAGATATTTCAAGCATTCCGAAAGGGCAAAGTTTTAGCGGTCAAAAGCTACGAGGAAAATCATTTAAAGGTCAAGATTTAACTGGGGCAGATTTTAGTTATACAGATATTCGCAGTACAGATTTTACCAACACTAAACTTGCTGGTGCAAATTTTAGCCATGCTGTGATGGGTTTACAACGCCGCTGGGCAACAGTATTGGTGCTGTGTTCGTTTCTACAATGTGCATTAGTAGGTGTTGTCCCTTCTGTAATCGGTGTCTTTTTAGAAGTTTCTAGTAGTCAAATATCAAAATTACCAGAAAGTAATAATTTTATTTTAGTAACATGTTTATTATATTTGATTGTATTTATTATTGCATATTTAGCAAATATTCGTAAGGGAAGAAGAGCAATATTAATAGCTCTAATTTCATTCTTAATTTTAGTTCCTGTTTGCGTAGTTATAGTACCCTTAATTATTGCTTTTCTGGAAAGGACTTCATTATTTTCAAATAGCAGTAACACCAGCATAATAGCTTTTATTAGTGGCTGTATTGGTTACATTACATTTTCTAGTGTATGTTTTCTAACTCTTCGTAGAGGCATTGGAGCTTTTTGGAGTGCTGCTGCACTAGCTGCTACTGGAACCTGCTACTACGTTTTTAGTGCATCAACCACTTTTTCAAGTACTGAGGCATCAACACAAAGATATACTTTCTGGATAGCTGCATTTGCCGTAATTTTAGTTGTAGTAGTGACATTGGCTATTTTTGCAACTCGGAATATCAAGCGACGTTTAACACTGCTAATTGGTATCGGTCTAGCGAGCGCTTTGGCTGGAGTTTTATATATTGGTCAAACTTTGGGTGGGTCTAGCACAGTCTTATTTATATCTTGGAGCGCGATCGCATTAGTCATGACATTAGCATCAGCCTGGTTTGCTGCTAGAACTAAAACCTTAAAGCAAACCTTAATTTTATCCGTAGCTACTATATTTATTTTATCAATTACATGTGGATTCTTATTTTTGCTAGGTATTCCATCTAGCGATGTATTTGCTTGGCTATTTATAGTTGCTGTTTTTGCCATAGCGGGAAATGTAGTTTCAACTCTATCTGGGGTAGCTGCTTTACGTAGCTCTATAATTACTACTGCTGCTATATATATTACCTGGGCTTTAGTTCTAGCATCAAACGCTTCAAGAGAAAGCTTTTTGCCCACTGTTTGGGCTGATGGTTTGACAGGCGTGTTTGGTGCAACTGTACTTATGGCTTTGGCTTGGGCAATGATTGTAATTATGGCTATTGCGATCGCATTTGCTTGGGCTGATGCTCAAGATTTTGGAATTGCCATAATTTGCTCTATCATCATTGCTAGTTGTCTAGCAGTGATTTTAACTTTGAGCTTAATCAGCACGAATAGGTCTCATCTTATTTCATTCATTACAAATGTAGTAGCTATATTTATTTCAGTAGTTGGGCAAGGTACTTACATCGCTTGGTTGGCTCTAACTCAAAGAGAAAGAAAGTTTGCTTTTATACGAAATTTTGCTATTTCTTTTGCTGCTATGGGTGGTACAAGCTTTCGCGGTGCTGATTTAACTCAAGCTAATTTTACCCAAGCAATTCTTAAAAGCGCTAATTTAAGACAAGCAAACCTTACCCATACATCTTGGCACAAAGCTAAAAAACTTAGTACCGCTTGTACGGAAGGTAGTTACCTTCAGTACCCTCAAGTGCAACAGTTAGTAGTTACAGGGACAGGGCAAAACCAAAATTTTGACTATTTGAATTTACAAGGCATAAATTTACGCGACGCGAATCTCACAGATGCTAGTTTTATTGGTACAAACTTAAGCCAAGCAAACTTACGGGAAGCTGATTTATCGCGGGCAAAACTCATAGATATTAATTTAAAAGCGGCAGATTTGACTGGTGCTTCTTTGACTGGTATTTATATCGAAAAATGGAAGATAACAGATGAAACTAAATTAGATGTTATTAGCTGTCAATACTTTTATAGGCGATTACCAACTGAAGACAAACCAGATCCCTTACGCTTACCAGAAGATTACCAAAAAACATTTTTACCGGGAGAATTTGCCGAAATCATTAAAAACCAAACAATGCTTAATCCTGAATTAATTAACTTTCCCATCCCTGATAGTAATGAGTTGAGTGATTAAAAATTTATTTATTAGATATTACTTACACTATAGCGTTTCCCTCTCGAGTGAGGTACAGTCGTAGGGGCACAGCACAGAATAGCCCTTACATCTTGGACGAAGCGAGTGTACCTCATTAAACTGAGAATCGCTATATATGGTTTTACTAATTTTAATAGTACATATAGGTATCTGGTTTGATTTTTGTTGGCGTAGCCTGCGCTTTGCGCTTATAAAATTAGGTATTGTAGTTATTGTAGGGTGCGTTAGACGGAAGTCGTAACGCACCAATGATTACGGTGCGTTACGCTATCGCTAACGCACCCTACGTATTTTTTTTAATCAAATAGTAATTCTATATTTATTAGGAGTAATTAATGTCAAATAATAAAGAAAGGCAGCGTCAACTGGATGGACTGCAAAAACTACGCGAACAATTAAATAGAAAAATACTACATCTGCGAACTAGCAGAGTAACTGCTATTGACCCTGGAGCAATTTTCAGCATTGATGCACAGGTTGAAGAACTGGAAGCAGAAAGTGACAAAGTGAAGATGGAAATTGAAGAGATTGAAAAACAACAGGAACTACGACCTACAGTAAAAAAACGTACAGAGGCCTTCTGCCAGGATAATAGATTATACATGACAGACGTAGATAAACATAATTCCAGCACAACAGATCAACCCACAATGCCATCGGTAAACTTAGCCTTAAAACATACCATTTTAGCGATCGCATCCAGCCCTAATAACCAAGTAAGATTGCGACTGGATAAGGAAGTTAGGGAAATTAAAACTGTACTGCGACTGGCAAAACAAGGTGCTAACTTTTCTTTAGAGCAGCGAGCCGTCCGTCCCGATGATTTACAGGATGCTCTACTTGATGTAGAACCGCTTATTGTGCATTTTGGCGGGCATGGTACAGGTGTGGATGGTCTAGCGCTGGAAAATGAGGCAGGAGAAACACAACTGGTTTCCACTGATGCCTTAGCCAGACTGTTCAAATTGCTAAAAAGCCATGTACAATGTGTAGTCCTCAATGCTTGTTATTCCGAAGTACAAGCGGAGGCTATTAGTCAACATATTGAATATGTGATTGGAATGAAGCAAGCTATCCCAGATGTAGCAGCGATTAATTTTTCTAAGGGCTTCTATCGTGCTTTGGGTAATGGTAAATCTTTTGAAGAAGCCTTTGAATTCGGCTGTAATGCAATCGATTTGCAAAGCTTACCAGATTATTTGACCCCAGTATTAAAAAAAAGACCACTTTAGGGTAGAAAATTCGGCTGATACGCTAGTACATCTTGAGCAATAATGTTACATCAAGGAACTGCGTTAAACTCCCGGAAGTCCTATCCTAAAGATGGGTAATTAGTCGTGTGGGTGAAATTGTGTTTTTTAGCGTTGTTATTCCGACTTACAATCGCAAACCGATATTAGAAAAATGCCTCAAAGCATTGGAAATACAGCAATTAAGCGCGTCCAATGTACCGGGTTACGAAGTCGTCGTGGTCGATGATGGTTCGACCGATGGGACAGTGGAATGGTTGGGGGATCGTAAAAGCGATTTTCCCCACGTCCAAGTATTTGAACAAAACCATCAAGGTCCGGCAGCAGCACGGAATTTGGGAGTTGAAAAAGCTAAGGGTGACACAATTATATTTATCGATAGCGATTTAGTTGTCACCGAAACCTTTTTGCAGTCCCATGCCAACGCTTTAATTGAGGGACAAAAGAAACTAGGTAACGATAGATTCTTTACCTACGGCGCAGTAATTAATACAAGTAATTTCGATAATCCAACTTCCGAACCTTACAAAATTACCGATTTCTCAGCGGCTTTTTTTGCTACGGGTAATGTCGCTATTCCTAAACATTGGCTGGAAAAAGCTGGATTATTTGATAGTGGTTTTCAACTTTATGGTTGGGAAGATTTAGAATTGGGTGTTCGACTCAAAAATTTAGGTTTGAAATTAATTAAATGTCCGGAAGCAGTGGGATATCATTGGCATCCACCATTTAATGTTGAACAAATTCCGAATTTAATAGATAAGGAAATTCAACGCGGACGCATGGGGGTTTTGTTTTATCAAAAGCACCCCACTTGGGATGTGCGAATGATGATTCAAATGACTTTACTGCATCGAATTTTATGGGGTACGCTTTCGCTAAATGGGTTTTTGAACGAACGAACAATGTTACCGATTTTAAAATGGTTGATTAGTATTGGTAAGACGCAGTGGGCATTAGAATTAGCTCGAATTTTCCTCAATTGGTACAACGTCAAAGGCGTTTATCAAGCTTATGCTGAAGTTAAGCGGAATCATGCAACAGTATAATAAATAGGCTCAAAGGGTAAAGTTAAAGGTAAGAGAGAAATAATATTAGATATTTTTTAATTGCTTCTAGTGCCGTAGCAGTCCTGGAAGAGCGTTTTGCTTACCGAAAAGCTCGCTTTATTATATACTTAAGCGAGCTTTTCGGTAAGCCCTTTGGGCTGGTATCTATGCACTAGCAAATCTTTACTAAACTCACTTTTCTATAAAGTTTTATAAACTTATTATGAAGTTTTATATAAAATGTGACGAAATATTTAGCTTTACATAGTTTTTTCAGATAATCAGTTTTTATTTGAATAATTAAGGAAACCTATCTATAGAGGGATGAGGACGAGAATTTAATTTAGTCATAAATGCCTACTGAGGCGAAATGTTGATTGATACAACGGGGAAAGAGAGGAAAAATATCGCTTTCCCTTGTATTATTGCGAGTTATCGTCTGCAACCGCTGTAAATCTAGATATTGGTGTTGCGCTATGTTTGATTTCTTGATTCAGGGTTCACCACAATCGCTACTAAATTCAATTCCGGATTCGCAAGCTATCGACGCTTGGAGTGTCATCGAAACAGAATTTAACCCCAACCAATTACATCACAAAGAAACCGTCTTTACCTTGAGTAACGGGTATCTTGGAACACGCGGTACATTTGAAGAAGGTTATCCAGGTAATTGTACAGCGACTTACATCAACGGGGTTTATGATGATGTTCCGATAGGGACAAAAGAAATTGCGATCGCACCGAATTGGCTACCTTTAATAATTAAGATTGATGGTGAGACTTTTCGCTTAGATACGGGAAAAATTCTCAAATACGAACGTCGTCTTGATTTACGTTTGGGTTTGCTAAGTCGGGATGTGCGGTGGTGTTCTCCTAAAGGTCATACAATAGATTTACACTTCGAGCGATTCGTAAGTTTTGCAGATTGTCACGTTATGGCAATTCGCTGTGTGATTTCTTCAGTTAATTTTACTGGTAATATTTCCGTAGAAACGGGATTTGAACAAGAACCAATTACTCAAGAGGGGATAAAGCATTGGAAAACCTTAAAGCTGGGAAGTACAGATAATTCGATTTTGCTGCACAGTCAGACTATTAATTCTAATATTCAATTGGGTATGGCTGCGACTTTAGTAGTTGAAGGTGAGAAAATCACTGCTAAATCCTTTGACTGCGTACCGGGACAAACTATATCTTTAGAGAAAATTGTCACCATATTTACATCACGGGAAACAGCAAACCCGTTTTTATCAGCTTGCTTACGCTTATCAGACTCGCCTAACTATACAACATTACTAGCCGCTCACATCGCCGCATGGGCACAAATCTGGGAAAATAGCGATATTGTTATTGAAGGCGATATTAAAGCGCAATTAAGCGTCCGCTTTAATTTATTTCAACTGCTTGCAGCTGCACCTCGTAACTCGGAACGAGTAAGTATTCCTCCGAAAACGCTGTCGGGATTTGCTTATCGAGGTCATATTTTTTGGGATACCGAAATTTTCGCGCTACCATTTTTTACATTTACTCAACCCGCGATCGCACAAAATTTAATTTCGTACCGCTATCATACCCTGGCTGGGGCGCGTCGCAAAGCCATCGAAGCCGGGTACAAAGGGGCAATGTATGCTTGGGAAAGTGCCGATACTGGGGATGAAACTACCCCCCGTTGGGTGCAAAACCAAGCAGGGGAAACGGTTCGGATTTGGTGCGGTGATATCGAAGTCCATATTAGTACCGATGTTGCTTATGCAATTTGGCAATATTGGAAAGCTACAGGCGATAATATGTGGATGCGCGATCGCGGTGCTGAAATTATTCTCGATACTGCGATATTTTGGGAAAGTCGCGTCGAATGGAATTCCTCGCGTTGCGGTTATGATATCCTCAACGTCATTGGCCCCGATGAAAACCACGATTGCATCGATAACAATGCCTTTACTAATATTATGGTACGCTGGCATTTGCGGTCGGCATTGCAGATATGGCAATGGTTGGAGGAAAATCACCCCGATACTGCTGCAACTCTAGCGCAACAACTCGATTTAGATGATAGTAGACGCGATCGCTGGACGGAAATTGCAGAGCGTTTGTATATCAATCAAGATGCGGAAAGCGGTTTGATAGAACAATTCGAGGGATTTTTTGAACTCGAAGATGTCGATTTAGCTGACTACGAACCTCGCACCAAATCAATGCAAGGATTGTTGGGAATCGAAGCGACTAGTCAAAAGCAAATTCTCAAACAACCTGATGTGTTGATGTTGTTATATTTGCTACGCGATAATTGGCGGCAAGTTGTTCCACCACTGCATTTTGAGCAGAAAACGCTTCAAAATAACTGGGATTACTACAGTCCTCGTACCGACCATGCATATGGTTCTTCATTAGGTCCTGCAATTCACGCAATTATGGCGTGCGATTTGAATCAAGCTGATGAAGCATATACGCACTTTATGCGAGCTGCATTAGTTGATTTAGAAGATATTCGCAGTAATGCATCCGAAGGAATTCACGCAGCTAGTGCGGGTGGAGTTTGGCAAGCTGTAGTATTTGGGTTTGCAGGGATTCACATGACACCCTTTGGTCCGATTGCCTGTCCGAATCTTCCCCCTACATGGAAGCGATTGCAGTTCAAGCTGCAATGGCAAAACCATTGTTATAAATTTGATTTAAAGTCAGGGGAAGAAAGTAATAGCGAGTTAGATAAAGTTGAAATTGCGATGGTGCAGCAACTCGGAAATAGTATGGCTACTTGAATTTTAGTTTTAGGGTGCGTTAAGAACAATAATGCACCCTATAGAAAACGATTGTAGTTTTTTTTTTAAAAGAGTGTGCCTAACTTGACTGCGTACATACAGATTAAAAAGCATATGTTATATATACATAATTTTTAAATGTAGTCATTTTATTCGTCAAGTCTGTTCATGTTGATTTTTGTATCAAATTTTTAACACCGATATAATGGTAGTAAGTAATTCAGGAACTTCCTCACAATGAAGAACTGTAGACAAGTTTAGCCAATCAAACCAGCACGTTGAAATACTTCATTGGGAGTAATTTCTAATCCTGGTAGCAAATCATCGCTAATTAGTTGATTATCTCGATAAGTGATAGGAACAGAAGCGGGTGCAAATATAGTAATGGTTCTGGCTTTTGTATCTACAACCCAAACACGAGAAACACCAGCTTTGATATAATCACCAGCTTTCTCGGTCATCTCGCCAAAACTTTGACCGGGTGAGATAATTTCAATAACTAATTCTGGAGGAACAGGACAAGCTTCGTCTTGTAACCAATTAGCAGGAAGAAGGTTATAAGAAACATAGGTCAAATCAGGTACAGGAAGCCAATCTTGTTGATTTCGTGTTAATTTGATTGCCCATTCAATTACAACCCGTCCCTTTTCTTGTGCCCATGCAGACAAGAGTATAAATAATGCACCAGTAGTCGAGCCATGAAAAAATTTGGGAGACATTTCCTCATCTTTATATTTGGGGATAGCTTCGCCGTTAACAAACTCGTAGGTAATATCACCTTCGGGAAGGGCGAGAAATTCTTCTAGGGTTAGGCGTTTATTCGGAGACTGAAGCATAACTGGTAAATGAAATAAATGCGAGGGGCTTTACTTTTAGTTGAGGCGATCGTATAACACCGTTGGCAAAATGCTAACTTGTCAGTTCGCGCTATTTTACTTTCTAGGAAATTCCGGCTTGTTGAAAAATATCTTGGGGTGTAAATGTGATTCCCTCTAGTAGCGAATCAGCTAAAGAATCGTTACCTCTTTTTGTGTGCGGTGGTGTGTCGGGATAAAAAATAGCGATCGCTTTGGCTTTTGCATCTAGAACCCAAACCCTGAGAACCCCTGCTTTGATATAATCGGTAGCTTTTTCGGTCATTTCTGCAAAAGTTTGGTCGGGTGAAATAATTTCTATGGCAAGTTCTGGAGGAACGGGACAAGCTTCATCTATCACAACATCTCGATTTAAACGAGCATAGGAAATGTAAAGCAGGTCAGGAATAGGAACCCAATTTCTACCGTTACGCTTTAAAGTCACAGCCCATTCGATACCAACTTCTCCAAGATTTTGTGCCCATTGAACCAGAAGCATAGCCAAAACAAGGGTTAATTTGGAATGAAATCGCTTTGGTGACATTTTTGGCTTGGCTTCTCCATCAATTAGTTCGTAGGTAATATCTCCTTCGGGGAGTGCGAGGAATTCTTCGAGGGTGAGTTGTGTTTTGAGTTGAGTCATAATTAGTTTTAGGGTTGGGGGATGACCTATCTTTTGCTCCATTTTAGATTTTTAATTAATTTTCAAGGTTTATCGGTATCCGAGGTCATCGATCCAAACTGTTAACCGACAGTATCCGCGTTCGGGCGATCGCTCCCCCTGCTGCAATGGAAAATACCAACGATTTTCCCACCCACCTACTTAACTAACTAATTGAGCTAGACGTTTAAAGATTTTTACCACAGTATAAAGGTCATCTTCACGCTCAATAAAAAAAGTATGAGATAATGCATATTTAGGGTTTCCCTGCTTGATAAGTTTAATAAATCTAAACTCGCCGCCGTTTGTAACAAAACCAAATGTTGGTTTTTCAAAATTAGAATCGGCAAGCATATAAGCCAGTGCTTGAGGAATTGCTACCACTAAAGAGTATGCTTCTCGTTTTGCCTCAATAACAATTACCCAAAATGGTGGTTTAAAAACTAATATATCGATACGTCCTCGGATAATTGTACCTTCGTCTTCGGAAACTATTTCAATTTCTTTTTCTGAAGCTATATAAAAAGGTGGTTGATAAAAACCTGCCAAACGTAATAGCGGAGATAATACTACCATTTTGGCTACAGGTTCTAAAATTTGGTAGCGTGATAAATGAAGATATTCAGCTTTAACTTGATTGAGAGATTGTTTTTCCAAATCATTTAATTCAGGCAGATTGTGTTGCCATTCGGGGAAAAATTCTTCATCCGAACGTTCCAGACCAAATTCATCAATTAATTTGGCTAAAGTAATATCTTTTCCTTGAATAACTTGAACCATTTTGAATTAGGGGTGTGGGGGGTAGTAAATGCAAGATATTCTTTTTTATTTATAGCTTAAAACCAGCATCTTCCTTTCCCCCTTACCCCTTACCCTTTTCCCCATCCCACTAATGCAACAACTCCTCGACTTGATGCTGACTCCACAAAGTTCGGTATAAACCTTCTTTCTGCACTAAATCGACGTGCGTACCAATTTGCACAATTCGCCCTTTATCCATCACAAAAATGCGGTCGGCAGCAGCGGCAGCGGAAAGTTGATGCGTAATAAAAATTACCGTCTTTCGGCGCGTACCACCGGAAAGGTTATCTAAAATCGCAGTCGCGGTTTGATTATCGACGCTCGATAAAGCATCATCCAAGATTAATACCGGAGCATCAACCAGCATCGCACGAGCGAGAGCTGTACGCTGCCTTTGTCCTCCCGAAAGGGTGATACCGCGTTCCCCGACGATGGTTTCGTATTGTTGGGGAAAGTAGAGTATTTCGGGGTGAATTTGGGCAGTTTTTGCAGCGGTTTCGATTTCGTTAAATTCGGCTACAGGGTCGCCGTAGCGGATATTATTCTTGATAGTGGCGCTAAATAGAAAACTATCTTGAGGAACATAGGCGATCGCACTCCGCAAATCTTCCAATTTTATCTTGGTAATATCTATCGCATCTAAATATAATTGTCCGGGTGCAATATCTAAAAGTCTTGGTAAGGAGTTTGCTAAAGTTGTTTTCCCCGAACCGATTGCACCCACTATCGAGATGGTTTCACCCGCTTCGATGTTGAAGCTAACATCGTTTAATGCAGGAGTTTTTGCACCCGGATAACTAAAGCTAAAGAGTTTAGCTGTAATTTGACCTTTGACGTGTTCGGGTGCGATGTGAATTGCAGTTGGTGCGTCGTCGATTTTGGGTTTAATAGAAAGGATTGCTTCGATACGGTCGATACTAACCTCACCGCGTTGATAAGCTGTGATAGTAAATCCGAGTAACGCAGTGGGAAAAACTAGCCGTTCAACGTAGATTAATAGTGCGACAAAATCGCCTACGGCTAGCGTACCCTGTGCAATGCGCGTTGCCCCCAGCCAAATAATGATGAACGAACTAACACCAGCTAAACCCGTAATTAGGGGGAATAGAGTATTTCGGCTTTTTGCTAGTTCGATATTTGCCCCTAGAAGCAGACGATTTTTTTCACTAAAAGCGCGACGTTCGTTATCTTCCTGCGCGTAAATTTTAATTAAGGCAATACCGCTAATGTCTTCTTGGATGAGTCCACTGATATCGGAGATTTTGTCCTGGACTCTTGCTTGTTGGTTGCGGATGCGATTGCTATATAAATGTACTAACAGAAACATCAACGGATATACAGAGACAGATGCTAATGTTAGGTCTACGTTAATACTGAGCATAATTGGTAACGTCAGACTGTAGGCGAATAGCGTATTCGCCAAACTCAAAACCGCAAAACCCAATAACCGCCGAACGTTATCGACATCACTCGTTGCCCGACTAATTAAATCCCCTGTAGTATTATTGGCAAAATACGACGGTTCTAATGTCAGCAAATGCTCAAATATCTTTTGTTTGAGGTCAAATTCAACCTGCCTGCCTACACCAAATAACCATATCCGCGAAGCCATGCGAATCAACCACATTGCGGAAGTAAGAGACACAATTGGCACTACGTAACGCAGCACCTGGTTGATCGTAAAATCGACGGAAAGTTTATCGATTGCCGAGCGAATCAACAAGGGGATATAGACACCCAAGCCGTTCACAATCAATAATGTAATTACCCCTAATGATGCTTCGCGCCAGTGGGGAAGCAAGTAAGCACCCAGTTTTGCCAGCCTTCGTGATGTTGCCATTACCGCAGTTTCGCTACCTTACCCTTCGTTTGGTACTGTTGTTACAGTATCCTCATAATAAAACGAGCCACGAAGGCGCGGCTCTACAAATAGATTTAATTTGAAGTTAAACTTGAACGCGATAAATTAGCGACCGCGTACAAAAACGAAAACTTGATTTAGATAAGCTTCCCAAGCGTTGGTCGTCAGTGCAAGTGTTTCGGCGTTGGGAAAAAAATCTTGAAGTGCCACCTGTCTGCGTCGGTCAACATCAACAGGCGTTGTTTGCGCCAGCAAAGGGGAACTGATATCGCTAAGTACAGTACCGCTAGCAATCCCACTAACATCATTAGCAGCAGCCAGCGCAATTAGGGTTTGTCGTGGCTGTCCTTCAGGTAGCATTGCGGCTAAACGAGGGTTAACAAGGAAGTAGGCGAATGCTGGTGTACTCGCTATTAACAAAATTGTTAACGACCACCCGACTAAGTATCCACCTGGCTTATCGAGTGCGCCCCCCTTCATGCGTTGAGCAGCGAAAATTAACATCAAAATCGCAGCACCCAGGGGTTTTAGGGGGAACGATACAACCTGCCACAATGGAGATACAACTGTTCCCGAACCACCAGGGTTAAAAAACGATAGTAATAAAACAATTGCTAAAATTGCTAAAACTAGTCGTCCGAAAAAAGACCCTGAAGGATTAAACCTTTGGAACAGGGAATAAATTATAGTACCCAGAAGCAGCCACAGAAGTACCCGGCTTAACATTACAAACATAGATTTACTCTCAAATCAGTTATATTGCGGTTAGGCTAGAGGTTATGGCAACTGACTAATTATTACCGTCAAATTGTAATAGTACTTGTACATGACTGCAAATAACTCCTCACACACCACTCCCCTTAAAGTCGAAGACTTGCGCACGGAGGATAACTCTTCCACACACAAAGACTACCGACGTAGTGATTTTAGAGCAAATTCTCGAACTCCGCTCGTATTTTGTGATATTCCCGTTAAGTATTTTGCATTTAGTAAATAAGATTAATTAAATAGTCGTCAATATAAAAGGAAAAACTATGTCGTCTGCAAAGCCTAAAATTCTAGTTACGGGAGGGGCTGGGTATATTGGTTCGCATACAGTGCTTGCTCTCAAACGAGCAGGTTATCAGGTCGTAATCCTTGATAATTTGGTGTACGGACATCGTGACTTGGTTGAACAGGTTTTACAGGTAGAGTTGGTAGTCGGTGATACAAACGACCGGACCTTACTCGATCGGCTTTTTACAACGCAGCAATTCGCTGCTGTCATGCATTTTTCAGCATATGCCTACGTAGGGGAATCAGTTAGCGACCCGGCAAAATACTACCGTAATAATGTCACGGGGACGTTGACATTACTGGAGGCAATGGAAGCGGTATCTATTAAGAATTTTGTATTTTCGTCAACTTGTGCAACATATGGGGTGCCCACCAAAGTACCCATTCCCGAAGACCACCCCCAAAATCCGATTAATCCCTACGGTGCGACTAAGTTGATGGTAGAACGCATTCTTACCGACTTTGACGTTGCTTACAAGCTTAAATCGGTACGCTTTCGTTATTTTAACGCCGCAGGTGCAGACCCAAGCGGCAACTTGGGCGAAGACCATAACCCCGAAACCCACCTCATCCCCTTGGTATTACAAACTGCCCTTGGTAAGCGCGAATCGGTTTCGATTTTTGGAACTGACTATCCTACGCCCGACGGTACTTGTATTCGAGATTACATCCACGTCAGCGATTTAGCCGATGCTCACGTTTTGGGTTTGGAATATTTATTAAAAGGGAGTGAAAGCACAGTTTTTAATTTAGGTAACGGCAACGGTTTCTCAGTCCGCGAAGTCATTGATACTGCGAAAAAAATTACAGGCAAAGAGATAAAGGTGGTAGAGTGCGATCGCCGTCTTGGAGATCCACCTGCGTTGATTGGTAGTGGTGATAAAGCCCGACAAATTTTAGGTTGGGAACCCAAGTACGCTGACTTAGAAAATATACTGGCTCATGCCTGGGCTTGGCATCAAAAGCGACATTCTTAACATGCAACTCCTTACTAGTAGTACAAATTAGTAATTATTTGTTACCGTAAATATTTGAGAGCTACCATTATCCCCCTTTAGAGAAGGGAAACTTTGACCTAATTCCTCCCGAACGGGGGGTTTGTTTGTTCGGTTCTATCGAAATGATGTCCCTTATTTCATTCACTCCGGACAAAACTTTAAACATTTGAAAATAATCTAAATAGAAACTTTATCTATTTACAAATAAAAGAAGTAAAAATACTGAAAGTACGTAATCACAATTATTACTATGCTGCATTACCAACTAACAATCCCAATAGAGGCTTAAGAGAATGTGTAGATAAAAAACACGCATTTATTCTCAGTATTTCAGCCTGTTTTAGGTCTCGCGTTCAAAGTAGCGCGTTTGTAAGACTTACGATTTTGAATTGTTATATAGCAAAAATAATTATTGGGAAGTTTTAGTTTACTTAAAATTAAACTATGAAGCCTAATGTAATTTTGTCAAGCTTGTTGCGATGAATTATCGATAATTTGATAAATATAGGGTTGCATCAATTATATTTTGTTAGCTAATTTTTAAAGTCTTTTACTCTCAGACTAAAATTTTTATGCAACTGTACACATCTACTCAAATAGAAACGTTTCAACAAGATTTACCTTATTTAATTCAAATATCTGAGTGGATAAGGAATTTTTTAGCCAAGCCACATACCAATTTGGGTCGAAGTGGTAAAGTCTGTCCGTATATACCTTTTGCTTTAAAATCAGAGACTATTCAATTAGCTGTAATTCGCCCTCAAACTTCAGCAGAGCATGAGATAGAACAGATTGTTAAAAATTATAGAGACATTTTTCTACAAACAGAACCAACGGCTGGAGAAACGTCAATATATAAAGCATTCTTATTAGTTTTCCCGAACATAAAAATTGAAGATACTCCGACATTAATTGACGGGGTACAAAAGAAGTTAAAACTGTTCTTTGTTGAAGCGGGTATGATGCTTGGCGAATTTCACATGCGTAATCAGAACACAGGTTTGCATAATCCGAATTTCTATCCTCTTCGCACTCCTGTTCCAATGTTAGCTATCCGGTTCATGGTGGAACCCGATCTACCTTTTCTAAAAATTTCGAGTGATGAACCGCAGCTACGCATCAAATACCTAGAAACTTACTTACAACGTTTTGCCAACCAATTTAAAGATCAAAAAAATTATCATCAAGCTGTACAAGCCTTGGAAGAAGCAAAACAAGAATTGGAAGAAATTTTAGCATTATCAAAATCTTTATAATTGAACTGACAATAAATCTATGCTGGAAGTAAGTAACGAGTTATATAAATCTCAGAATCTGAAAGAATTTTGGAACCAGATAAAATCCGGGGAATGCGTTCATCAGATGTTTGAAGCGCAGTCAGAGAGAACCCCAGATGCTGTGGCAGTAATATTTGAAGAAGTACAGACGCGACATGTCGTGTCTGTGACATATCAGGAACTGAACGAAAAAGCAAATCAACTAGCACATTACTTACGTAACTTAGGTGTTAAAGCAGAGGTAATGGTTGGAATTTGTGTAGAACGTTCTTTAGAAATGGTAGTAGCAATTCTAGGAGTTCTCAAAGCTGGAGGTGCTTACGTACCGATAGACCCAAATTTCCCACTCGAGCGAATAACTTTAATATTAGAGGACACTCAAACACCAATTCTACTGACTCAACAACATTTACTGCCAAATTTGCCAGCCAGTACAGCACAAGTGGTTTGTCTTGACTCTGAATGGGAAATAATCGCACGTCATAGTCGAGAAAATCCCGCGTGCAATACAAATATTGATAATTTAATCTACGTTATCTACACCTCTGGTTCTACTGGAATACCCAAAGGTGTTATGATTCCTCACCGTGGTATTGTCAATCAACTTTACTGGCGGCAAAATACCTTTGGGTTAAGTGCAACAGATAAAGTTTTACAAAATATTTCCTTTAGTTTTGATCCCTCAGTGTGGCAAATATTTTGGCCTCTGTGTTTTGGAGGACAGTTATTTTTACCTGGTCTGGAGGGACACAAAGATAGCGGATACTTAGTAAAACTCATTGCCGAACAACAAATCACTATTTGCGCTTTCGTCCCTTCGATGCTGCGGGTGCTTCTGGAAGAAGAGGGAATTAGTGCATGTTTATGTTTGCGGCATATTTCTTGTGGTGGTGAAGCTTTACCTGTAGAGTTGATAGAACGATTTTTCGAGCGTTTGAAATTAGATGGAGTTTTGCATAACGTTTACGGACCAACTGAAGCTTCCATCGATGCTACTTTTTGGAAGTGTCATCCCAGCAGTTACTCTGTTGCACCCATAGGTCAACCGATACAAAACGCGAGTATCTATATACTTGATGAGAATTTGCGTTGCACCCCTACGGGTGAAGTTGGGGAACTTCACATTGGTGGTATGGGTTTAGCTTTGGGTTATCTCAACCGTCCCGAACTAACAGCCTCCAAGTTTATTCTCAATCCCTTCAGTACTAAACTAGAAGACCGACTCTATAAAACTGGAGATTTAGCACGCATACTGCCCGATGGAAACATTGAATTTCTTGGACGTATTGACCACCAGGTAAAAGTTCGTGGTTTCCGGATTGAGTTAGGAGAAATAGAGACTACTTTACTGCAACTAGCAAATATACGAGAAGTTGTAGTTATCGTGCGGCAAGACGACGAACGTGAAAAGCGTTTGGTTGCCTATATAATTTCGGAACCAGGACAAATTATCAAAACTAGCGATATCCGTAATTATCTCAAGCAAAAGTTAGCCGAGTATATGATACCTGCGGTATTCGTGATTTTAGAAGCTTTACCACTTAACGCTAACGGAAAATTAGACCGTCATGCTTTACCTGTTCCCGAAAGCTCGCGCGAAGAACTCGATACTGAGTTTATTGCCTCTAGTTCGGAAATCGAAACTCAGTTAGTAGAAATTTGGTACGAACTTTTAGGTATTGAATCTATCGGAATTAAAGATAATTTCTTTGATTTAGGAGGTACTTCGTTATTAGCAGTGCGAATGCTCGCAAAAATTGAACGTCAATTTGGTCGAAAACTACCTCTAACTACATTCTTAAAAGCCGCAACGGTAGAAGAACTTGCTTTCATTCTTCATTTTGATGATTCACAACTATGGTCAGCTTTAGTACCGATTCAACCGAATGGAGAAAAGCCTCCTTTATATTGCGTTCATGGTGCTGATGCTAACGTTCTAGTTTTTCAGAATTTGGTAGAGTACTTAGATTCAGAACAACCAATTTACGGATTACAACCTCAACGATTAGACGAGAAAGATTTTCTCAACCGAGTCGAAGATACAGCAACTGAATACATCCAAAATATTCGTAATTTCCAACCGAATGGACCTTATTACCTGGCTGGTTTTTCGGCTGGCGGTGTAATTATATTTGAAATGGCACAACAGTTACTAGCTCAAGGACAGGAAGTTGCACTACTAGCATTATTCGATACAATCTCTCCAAAATACTTCAAACAGCTATCAACAGGAAATTGGTTGGCTTATCACTTGCGTATATTCAGCACTTTGAAACTAGAACACAAGTTAATCTACTTGTGGGCTGGATTAAAAGAACGTTGTCAGAAAATTGTCAAAGCATTGCAGTCTTCCTTCGCATCATCAATTCCTGACCCTGACGAAACTGAAGACCTCAAACTATTTTCGACCTTAACTCATGCTGTTGTTAATTATACACCTAAGCCTTATCCCGGCAAGATAACTCTGTTTCGTTGTGTGGAACAAAATTGGTGGGTAAAACACGACCGTGAATTAGGTTGGGCTGAGTTAACAGAAAAACCTGTTGAAGTTACTGGTATTCCTGGTGGTCATAATCAGTTAGTAAGAACAAATGCAAAGTTTCTGGCACAAAAGCTGCGTCGTTACTTAGCTTAATAGTTAAGTTGTACGCTTTTCTCTCGTTACGCTGTTGGTAATTGCCATTAGTATTGCGGCTTTAATTATCTTGACATTAGCGCAATTATCTGCTGTTTTCGGTAGGCGTTTGAGTGCTGAGGTGGTAAAAAAAGAAGTTTTGCAGCAAAGCGAAGTAAAACTGGAACTACTTGTTAAACAGCGAACCGCAGAATTAGAAACGGCAAAATTGACTGCGGAAGCAGCTAACCTTGCCAAGACACAATTTTTAGCCAACATGAATCACGAACTGCGGACACCACTAACTGGAATTATCGGGTTTTCTAGCGTCCTTTTAGAGGAAACTTTTGGTGAATTGAACGATAAACAGCGACAATATATAACTGGAATACATGAATGTGGATATCAGCAGTTAAACTTAGTTAACGATTTGCTGGATATAGCCAAAATTGAGGCAGGAAGAGAAGAATTAGAAATCGTCACTTTACCAGTAGAAAAAATTTGTCGTCTGTGCATTTCGGTGGTTAATGAGGAAGCTAATGCACGCGGTTTGGAATTAGTATTAAAGATTTCCCCAGAAATAACGACTTGCGACGCTGACGAACGCCGTCTGATGCAGATTTTATTGAATTTACTTTCAAATGCTGTTAAATTTACCGAATCTGGTTCTGTAGCGTTAAAAGTTGACAGCGAACCAGGATTTATTAAGTTTGCTGTTATCGATACTGGTATTGGTATTTCCCCGGAGGAAGGAGAAAAGCTGTTTGAACTATTTCAGCAAGTTGGTAGCAATCTTAGAAAACGGCAGGGTACAGGGTTGGGGTTGGTTGTGTCAAGGAATTTAGCTCGACTTCATGGAGGTGATATTACACTTGAATCGGAGTTAGACCGTGGTAGTTGTTTTACTTTATTATTGCCGATTAAGTAGGTGGAGTTTGAAAAATCATTGTTTGGGTTAGGAAGTAGGGAAGAGGGTGATTAGACAGCACGATTTTAAAAAATGAATGTAAGATTACTATCAATCCGGTTGGAATAAGCAAAAATGAAATAAAATTATCGTCCATAAGTTTTATTCTTACACCTTTTCCCTTTCCCCTTTATCCGAACCGTATTGGGATTACTATAAGACTTACGCAAAAACTCTCCCAAACCCTCTTAACTCTGTGTTCTCTGTGTCTCTGTGGTACATAATTGCGTGATTCGTGCGTAAGTCCTATACTATATTAATTACCTCAATTTGATTTCAAATTTTTCTTTTTCGTTGCAACACTGCAAAAACAATACCCACAATAACTAAACCAGATAATCCGATAAAAACAAGGGGAGAAAGCGAATTATTTTGAATTGTCGCAGGTTCTTGTTTAATTGCTTCGGTTGCCGAAGTAGAATTAATTACAGTTGGTGTTGGTTGCGAAATACCCGCAGCAACAGTGACTTCAAACTTAAACTCAAATGGTTTAAAGCTTTGACTATTTACGGGTTTTCCTGTTAGCTGTAATTCATAAGCACCGGGTTTGGGAAATATAATATCCGCACCCGGTATTCCTTGATATTTTTCGGCAATAACCGATTTTAAGCTTGGTTTTTGTAATGCTGATTCATCGGGTTTACGAGGTTCGGCAAATACCGATAATTGACAGTTGCATTCAGCGAGAGGAATCGCTTTACCACCTTTGCGAGTTAATGCAAACCAAGCTTGTGCGGGTTCTCCTGCGCGAGGATTGTCGTTAGGTTCGATGTGTAATGTCGCACCAACATCTTCGGTAATTTTTACTTTATGGGCTGATGCGGGGGGAATAGGGAGTAGGAAGTAGGGAGTGGGGAGTAGGGAAGGATAATATGTTTTTAAATTTATATTATTGAACCACAGAGACGCAGAGTAAGAGAGAAAAGAGAGAAAAGAGAGTTTCACTGCCTGAAGATTTTTCATTTTAAATTTGGTTTTCGTAAACGTAATAATAAAATTCCGAAGGTTATAATTCCAAGTAAAATGGCTGCTAATTGGTTGCCGGATTTTTTTTGCAATGAACCTAAATAATGCGAACCGATTATCATCGCATGAATTGATGTAAATATTAAAGCTGGAATTCCTAATAAATGAATTTGTCGCCAATATCTACCCAATTTTTTCTGGATTGTATCAAAACTAGTTAGCGCAGCAGGTGTCATTAAGATTAATGCTACACCACCCGCAACTATTGCCCATTGAAACTCGAATGGTAAAAACCAAAAAGCTTGAACATTCCATTGCAGTGAATGTTCCATCATATGGGTAGTATGTGCTAAAGAAAGGATGTAAGCACCCACTCCCAAAGCGCGACGGTAGCGTAAAGGTGCTGCCCAAAAATCGCTCACAGGACGCGCTATCAACGCTAGCATCAAACACAATAATGCTGCGTGTCCCGTGTAATCGACCATTGTATCGCCAGTTCGCAGTAATGCTAGAGCGCCAATTACAACTGTTACCCAAGCACCCATTCTAAATAATTGACTGCGTTTATCTTTACTCAAAAATGATGTCGATACACCCACTGTTAGCATCGTTGGTAAAGTTCCCAACCCAAACGCGAACATTGTCAAACCACCTTCAATAAAATCGCTAGTTTCTGCTGCTTTGATTTGGGCTGCGTATAAAAAGCCACAGGGTACTAGTCCCCAAGTCATTCCCAGTAAAGCAGGTGTCCACCATTGCGAATTAAAGGAAAGCTTGACCATTACCGCACTCAAACGGTTGTGTAAGTTACTATGCAGTAAAGGGATGCGCGGTAATAAGTTGGGGTTAATTTGTCTTAACCCGAACCAAATCAACATTAATCCCGTGAGAATTGCTACCCAGCGGCGTAATTCGCTACCAACTCCCGCCATTTGCCCACCAGCTAGCAACACCGAACCTAAACCTCCAATTCCTACACCGACAAGGGTATAACTAAGCAATCTGCCCAGGTTGAGTAAAATGTGAAATTGTAATTGCTGTCGTAAGTTGGGTGTATTTTGGGCTTGTCCAAGGGAAAATGCTACCGTCAGCGGACTGCACATCCCTACACAATGTCCAAAGCTTCCCAGAAAACCCACGGTCATGATGAGCCAAAAATCAAGCATGTTGGCAGTAAGAAAATAAGTGTTTTTATTAATTTACGTAGATTTTTTTAAGAGTTTTTTTAAGTACCATCGGGAACTTTAAGTAATTTTTTCAGTTCTGTCAAAAGACAAACGGTCAAACTCAAACATTATGTTGGTTATTACTATTGGTCATAAAAATTTGAATGCTAGTATTTGCTCGTGACACTGGATATCAATATATAGCGCTATAGGTTGGGTAAGGGAAAGGATAATTTTAATGAAAAAATGGATTTGGCTGCTAGTGGTGTTTGCGATCGCGCTCTTGGTGGTAGGTGGTAAATTCTTGTCTGAGAAACCACCCCAACCTATAGATACGATTCGAGTTGAGATACCACAACAAAAGTCTTCACAACAAAAGCTATTTTCAGCGGTGAGTTCTCCAGTGGTTTCGAGCGTTCGTCTGCTTGCCCATATCCAAAACTTGAACCAAGAGCGCTACACTGATGCAGAGCGCAAGCGTACTCGCAATTACATTACCACCGAACTCAAAAAATATGGCTGGAAACCTAAGTTAGAAAGGTTTGCTCTTGGTGTTAATGTTGTTGCCGAACGTGTGGGAACCGACAACCAAGCTGGCACAATTCTAGTTGGGGCACATTATGATAGCGTTTTTCAGTCCCCAGGTGCAGATGATAATGCTAGTGGTGTCGCAGTTGTCTTGGAAGTTGCCCGACTTTTGGGAATGGAAGCGACACCACGCACTTTAAAGTTAGCCCTATTCGATAAAGAAGAAGCGGGATTGTTGGGAAGTCGAGCGTTCGCAGCGAAGGTCAGCCATTTGAAAGACTTGCGCGGTGTAATTGTCATGGATATGGTTGGTTATGCTTGCTATACGTCTGGCTGTCAGAAATACCCAGCAGGTCTACCCATTACCCCACCAAGCGATAAAGGTGATTTTTTGGCAGTAGTTGGCGATACCGAGCATTTACCACTACTCAATTCGTTTGGGCAAAATGTTCAAGATAATACTCGATTGCCTGCGGTACTGACTGTACCGATTCCGCTCAAAGGTTTGCTAACACCCGATACTTTACGCAGCGACCACGCACCATTTTGGTATCAAGGAGTTGGGGCAGTTCTTGTTACCGATACTGCTAATTTACGGACTCCTCACTATCATAATCAGAGCGATGTTGCGAATACTATTGACAGTAATTTTTTCACAGGTGCGGCGCAGGTTATAGTTAATACGACTAAGAAGCTTTTGGACAGTAGCGATAGTTTAGATACGCCGAAGGTAAATATGTAATATTCGTCGTTCTTATTGAGGCTAAACATCCTTGATAAATCTAATCCGAGTCGAAACTTTAGAAAAACGTTTATCACTTCAAATAGAATATGACTTTAGTCATGAATTATTCATGAGTATTGTTAAATATAAAACTATGCTTATCGTCAAGATTGACATATAAGGGAGTAAGGGAGTAAGGAAGTAAGGGAGTAAAGGAGTAGAGGAGTAGGGGAGTAAGAGAGTAGGGGAGTAGAGATGTAAGGGCGGGTTCACGAAAAATAATACAGGGCAAAACTAACTATCTCAAAAAACCCGCCCCACCCCAACCAACCATCTATAAACAAACAATATCCAGTAAGGGCGGGTTCACGAAAAATAATATAGGGCAAAAC
>CAXTCQ010000005.1:0-50646 GCA_964242965.1 uncultured Calothrix sp.
ATCATTTCGGTCGTACCTGTCATTTCGGTCGTACCTGTCATTTCGCTCGTACCGATCATTTGTGCGATAGCTTCGCTGACCCCTTTTAGGGGTATCGCGTAGCGTCTGCGTTGGCGTAGCCGCCCCGAAAGGGCTAGGAGAATCGCCAACTGAGAACTCACCTCGGCAACCATTTCTCACCAAAATACGATTGTTGTTATAGTCCCAATTTCCTCTACAACTAGAATCAGACAGTTGCCTAACAAGCCTGACTCTGCCTGTTGCAGATATTGAACAGCTATTCCTCCGATCGTTCTGGCTTTCACAAATTATTACCTGCTGGGCTGAAACTGGGGCTGCAAAGCTAAAAATAGCACTGATGCTAAGGCTGGCAGCTATAAAGGTGGCAGAGACTATGGATGTGCGGATAACCATATTAAATTTTAGATGCTTTCAAAAAGTTAATAAATATTTTTAATGCTAACCCAGATTTAGCGATAGTAAATCTACCCGCCAATTATGTCCTCAGCAGGTTGTTTGCTCTATGTTATGCCGATTTTCCCAAAAATTAAGCTGCTACTAAATGTGTTAATTAACGATTTTTGAGAAATTAATCCTGAATATGGGAATTATAAGGTAGTAAAAGCCTAAAATTTGTTGACACTACCATGATTCACAGTGAGTTAGACACCGATTCTTACCCTCAAAAGTCTGTAGAAGATGTGATTAAAATAGTTGTCAAAGGAACGGGAATGACTACTGGACAGTCATTTCTTGAGGCGCTTGTCGAGCAATTGTCCCAGTCTCTTAACTTACGTCACTGCTTGTTAACCCAACTTATATATGATGGTCAACTAGAAACGCTGGCATTTTGGCAAGATAATAAGATCGCTGCAAATATTATCTATGACCCAGAACCCGGACCTTGTGGGGTTGTAATCAAGAAGGGTATGTATTACTGTAAATCGGGGGTGCAACAGAGATACCCTAATTCCTTAGCCCTGAAAGCCTTGGAAGCAGACAGTTATGTTGGGGTTGCCTTGCATAATCGCGTTGGAGAAGTTATTGGTAATTTGTGTTTGCTCGATAGCCAACCAATTTTGGACTGCCGTCTCCACGCAGATGTCTTAAAAATTTTTGCAGCACGAGCCGAAGCTGAATTAGAACGGCAACGAGCCACCCAAGCGCTAGAACAACTCAATTCAGAACTTGAATTTCGGGTATTCGAGCGAACAGAAGAACTATATGAGTCTGAGCAGCGATCGCGGCAGCAAGCAGAAAAGTTACAACAAGCCTTAGAGGAGCTTCATTCGACTCAAGCACAACTGCTTCAAAGTGCCCATATGTCTGCTTTAGGTCAACTAGTTGCTGGCATCGCCCACGAGATTAATAACCCTGTGAACTTTATTTACGCTAATCTCAGCCATGCTGCTAACTATGTGCAAGACTTACTCACAGTATCGCAGCTTTATCGTCAGCACTATCCAATTGCTCCAAAGGAAGTAATGTCAGCAATGGCGATGGTGGATATAGATTTCTTGACGGATGATTTACCCAAGCTTTTATCTTCAATGGAGGTAGGCAGTCAGCGGATTTGTGATATTGTCAAATCGCTTCGCGTGTTCTCTCGTTTCGATGAAGCTGAATGTAAACCCGTTAATCTTCATAATGGATTGGATAGCACCTTGATGTTATTGCAATATCGCCTAAATGCAAATGAGACTCGTGGGGTAATTACAACGAACAAAGTATATGGGAAATTACCGTTAGTAGAATGCTACCCTGGACTTCTCAACCAAGCATTTATGAATATTTTGGTAAACGCCATTGACGCGGTAGAAAAACGCATTGCTCAAAATTCTACAGAAAATGGCTGTATTACAATTACAACGGAGCAGATGTCTCAAGAAATAATAATTAAAATTGGCGATAATGGCACTGGTATGACTGATGCTGTCAGCAAGCAAATATTCAATCCCTTTTTTACTACCAAGCCAGTGGGGCAAGGAACAGGAATGGGGTTATCGAATAGTTTTCAGATAGTAACCCAGAAGCACGCTGGTCAATTAACCTGTAAATCTGTGCTTGAACAGGGTTCTGAATTTATTATTCAAATCCCGATTGTTCAATAAAATGAAAGTAGATTCAAGGGAGTTAACACAGCGATCGCTAATTTAGTTTTTTGTGATATTTAACATCCCTTGTTTTGCTTTTAAACGATAAGTGTTCCAATCATGGTCGTAGATTGAAACGCAGTGTAGGTAGTTGACGTTAGTTGCCAGCCGGAATGCGCTTCAAAACATCCACGTACTCCACGAGATCCAAAAAGGCGACGACATGGGTGATACGCCCGTTTTTCACGGTCATAGTCCAGCAATAGGTGTTGCGGTACGGCTTACCATCTTTGGCCGTAGACGTACCATCCCAAAGAACAATCACCACATCGCCATCGGCATATACCTCCCGTATTTTCGGGACGATTGGTTTAGCCAAACGACTAGTCAGGGGCGTGACCGTTTCATTGATGAATTGCTGCTTACCAATGTAAGTTTTAGAAAAAGGCGAACTCCCCGTGATAGTCCACCGTACATCGTCAGTTAACAAATCAAAAAAATTACCGTTGCCGCTAGCCCATTGCTCAAATGCCTGCCGGATCAGCTTTTTATTTTGTGCCTCGTTGACCGCTACTTTTTGGCTCACTAAGATTGTCTCATTGACCGCTACTTTTTGCCCGCTCACCAAGGTTGGCAAGCCTATAATTAGTAATACGACAAACAAAAGAGTATTCGTTTGAAAGCGGTTGCGGGCTGGGCGGGTTGTCTTGTTCATAGTTTTTCTCGTTGAGTTGTAAACTAAAATATAGGACTTACGCATTGACAGAAAGAGTTAACTATGCGTGGCTGATGAGTCCGGCAATAAGTAGACCAGATATGACCGTAGGGGCGGGGTTTCCCCGCCCTAGAATGCGGTCAATTCTATTTAAGAGCGATCGCTTTATAGTCAGAAACAACCGAATTCCGTCACACACATGATGCTTAATTTGGATAGTGCGTAAGTCTAAACTAATATTCTTCCAAAGTTAGAATGCGCTTGCCGTCGGGCGGACAATTACTTCATTAACATCGACATCATCCGGCTGAGACACGGCATACAGGACGGCTCTGGCGATCGCATCCGAGGTAAGTGCGATTTTGCGGAATTCTTTCAAAGCGCCTTTCGCTGACTCCTCCGTGATATCAGAGCCGAGTTCGGTCTCAACTACGCCAGGGCTGATTGTTGTCACGCGGATATTTTTCGATTCCTGACGCAGTCCTTCGGATATAGCCCAAACGGCATACTTTGTCGCGCAATAGACCGCACCAGTGGGCACCACTACATGGGCAGCAATGGACGCAGTATTGATAAACTGCCCGCCGCCTTGCGCTTCCATGATGGGCAGTCCCGCAGCAATACCGTTCAGCACGCCGTGGATGTTCACGTTAATCATATTATCCCACTCTTCGACTTTCAGGGCGTTCATCGGGGAAAGGGGCATAACGCCTGCATTGTTATAGATGACATCGACGCGACCAAACTTGTCTAGGGCAGAGTGAATGAACGCTTTCATATCCTGGCGATCGCTGACATCCACGGCTTTTAATTCCGCTGTGCCGCCATTAGAGCGGATATCCCCAACAATTTTTTCTAGCTTTTCGGTGCGCCGTGCGCCCAGAACAACTTTTGCGCCGTTTTTGGCCAGCAACCTGGCGGAGGCTTCACCGATTCCACTACTAGCTCCAGTAATGACGACAACTTTGTTTTCTACGTTTAACATGGTTATTTTCCTTTCTGTTAGGTTAGTTTAAATTAAAGAAATATGCCGACGGAGACTTCAATTTATGCATTCACCCATCTGTTTTCCTCGGAGGGTAAAGCGCTTTTCCAAATTGCCTTATCCTTTTGCTGTTTTATTTGGTATGTGTTCATCATATGAGCGAAAACCAAGGTATTGAATGCACAAACCTAGCTAATTATTGCCTAATCCTCCAAGAAAAGTTTTTCTGAACCGATAAAGATGCTCTACAATGCTCAAAGGAAAATGATTAAATTAGTCAAGAATCCAGCATGGCAATTGAAATACTCAAGCACGGCGCGGCCATTAATGAGTGTAAAGAACTGGCGGCATTACTGACCCGGCACACTGACGGCAAGGGGAACGGTGCCCATAAAACAGATATAAATAAACTGGAATTTACGCGAGAATGTAAAGTTTCCACCGCAGTACACGGTGTTTATAGACCTATTCTCGGTATCGTCGTTCAGGGCAAAAAAGAAGCTCTACTGGGTGAGGAAACCTATCGTTATGGGGTGGCTCAATATTTTGTTGTCTCGGTTGATTTGCCCCTGAGCGGATTTGTTGTAGAAGCCACGCCAGACAAGCCGTATTTAGGATTCAAGCTGGATTTAGACCCACGTCAACTCTGTGATATAATTACCCAAACCAGTTCGAGCGTGCGTAACAAAGAAAACTCTGTTAGAGGCTTGTTCATCAGTAACGCTTCAGCACCTTTGATCGATTGCGCCATCAGACTGACGCGGCTTTTGGATACGCCGCAGGATATCCCTTTCCTAGCGCCGATGATTATCCGTGAAATTTATTATCGGCTTTTGATGGGCGAACAAGGCGAGGCTGTCCGCCAAATTGCAACATCAGGTAGTAATATGCAGCGCATCGCCGAGGTGATAAAACTTCTGATGGCTAATTTTACAGAGCCGATGCGGATTGAGGATTTAGCTGGGCAGGCAAGTATGTCTCCTTCATCTTTCCATCACCATTTCAAGAAAGTGACATCGATGAGTCCGCTTCAATATCAAAAGCAATTAAGACTATTGGAAGCACGTCGGCTAATGCTTGCCGAAAAATCCGATGCAGCCAATGCTGCCTATCAGGTGGGTTATGAAAGCCCCTCACAGTTCAGTCGCGAATATTTCCGCATGTTCGGTGCGCCGCCGATTAAAGATATTGAACGTTTACGTACAGCCTGAGCGTAGAACTGTCGGGTTATTGGTCAAGTTGCCCCGAATACTTAGGGAAATTAAAGGGTGATCGCTTTAGAAATAGGTTTGAAGGAATAAGTTCAACTTTTATCTCATCCCTTAAAGTTTGAAAATTTGCTATTTTAGTTAAACATTTTTCTCGATCGCTTTTTGGCAAATACCCACAAGCAAAATATTACTAACCAGAAGTATTAATCCAAAACCTAAAAGGGCATTTAAAATACCTATGCGGTCGGCAAAAAAGCCAATGAAAATAACGGGTAAGCCATACCCCAAATAAGCACAAACAAAATACCCAGAAACCGCCCTAGCCGATTGCGAACCGCTTAATCTGACAACTTCAGCTAATCCACCTAGATAAGTAAATCCATAACAAGCCGTACCAGCAATCGCCACCCCGGTTAAGACTAAACCCAAAGTACCTAGCCAAGCCCCACAAGTAAAAATCGTGTATCCCAGTACCAGCAGAATACAGCCTAATTGTAGCGATCGCGTTTCCTTCAGTTTACGGGCGAAGGGTTGCAATAAAACCCCTGCCATCACGAAAATAAATAATATTGGACCCGACCAGTTCGGCAAATTATACTGAACCAATTGTGCTGGTAAAATTATGCTGACAATGCCAGCTAAAGACCACGCCAAAGCAATAGCTAATCCCACGGGAATAGTACCATGAGGAAACTTAGGCAAACGAATTAGCTTGCTTTTAGAAACAGGCTGTTCTGGCAAAAGTGCGATCGCGCAACCAATACACCCCAAAGTGAGAATCCATATAACCCAATAACTGAAAGGAACTAAAGAATCTTTGTAGGATAAAGCAGTATGGGTAAACAAAGCACCGCTAGAAAACCCTAAAGATGTCGTTAAACTAACATAGGTGGCAACTATAGCAGAGGAACGCGGCATTAAAGTAGATAAATACGCCGTACCAGTTCCCGTAATCAAGCCGACAGCGATTCCTTGAAATACACGAGTGACAAACAATGTGTAAATGGTTGGGTGGATAATCATTAATAGTGTTGCTAGTGAAATTGACAATAAACTAGCGAGAATTGTAGTTTTACGTCCTATGCAATCGGAAATACCACCAAACAAAATCAAAGTGGGCAACAGTCCAGCGACATAAGTAGAAAAAGCAACTGCTGATATGCCACTGCCAAACCCGGCAATTTGTGCGTAGGTGTTATACAAAGGAACTTGTAAGTTTGAGGCATGGGTAATTAGAAAAATTGCTGCGGCGACAATTAATGCAGGTCGTTTCATAGTTTTTTACTCAACTAAATTAGTAAATCAACAACAGAATCTTGACGATTTAAGCTCACCAACTTTTAGCAAGCGGACAAAGTAGCATTTGTCATCTGCCAAGTCTCAATAAATTGTTGAATGGCTTGACGCGCTGCGGCTAAAGACTGTTGGCGATCTTCCGCTCCCATTGACAGATTTTCAGCCTGAATAAAAGTTATATCTGTAATACCAATCAACTCAAAAACTGCTTGCAAAAAGGGGGCTTGAAAATCAAGCGAACGAACTAGCTGCATAACTACCGCCTGTATCTATACGGATTTTGAGTAAATCGTTGCCGAAAAAACTGGTATTAAAATCAAGAGAAGCACGGTACAATACTGTTGCATTAGGGTCATCGTTAGCAATTTCTGCACCTGTTGGACTAATAATGCGATCGCCACTAAATCCACCCGCATTCACCGCAAACAATGCTTGTCCTGTAAGTTAGCTATTTAAACTTTGCTCAATCAACTTGGTTTCTCTCTCTGTGCAATACTCCAAACTGCCACAGCACACCAGTAGTAACTGCTCCTACTAAATCGGGTTGAACTTCAATATCTGTGGAATCTTCCCACCGATCTAGTGCAATTAATTCTGCTGCTAATTGCGTAAAACCATTAGTTAAATCTTCTTGTTTAGCTTCAATAACTAATAATTGAGACTGATTCCACAGAAGATAGTCTAGCAAACCTTGCAGTTGCTCTGTAACTTTTATTGGGTACTCAATTCGCAGTTGCGCCTTTGTATAATGTACGACATCGGCAACAATAGGAGCAATTAATACTTCTCTCCTTGCTGTTTCATTCGCCAAGTTTACATAAGGAAGTAACTCTTCAATCCTATTTTTCGTCTCCCCAAATCGATCGAGTTCCCCCGAATACTCAGGTAAATTAAAGCGCGATCGCTTTAGAGAATAGCCAAATTCACCTACCAATTTATCAACTTCTGCCCTAAGTTCAAAAATTTTTCTAAAAGTGTAAGATTGATTTGGGTCAAGCAATGACATAATTAAGCCTCCACGGGCTATTGTAAATAAAGTTTTAGTTCAGTTTGCCATTTATTTTATATTCCGATCGGGAGTTTAAATTCAAACAGGCTCCTTAAATCCTAAATGGTATGCAATTTGATAGATTTAAGTAGCTTGCACATGCGATAAATCCTCTTGAGTTACTAACGTTCTAACATCAACATAACTAAAGTCTATATAATCTGTCACTAACGTCAAACCCTACTCTAAACATTGCGTCGCAATTCAAACATCATTCATCGGAATTGGTCGCCCCTTCCGTTTCAATGCAAGTCGAGTTTGAGCATAGACTGCTGCTGTTTTTATATCTAATGGTATAACTGCACAAGCCTCAATAAACTCCAGATAGCGAGGTAAATTTTGTAAAGGACGAGTGGAGTTTTCCGCGCCAAAGAGTAACTCCCCCACTACGACGATAGGCAAAACCACCTCTGGTAATCTTAGTACCCGTGAAACAATCGCTGCGTCTCCATTCAAAAAACGCACCGCCACAGAGGTATCCAAGGCAATCTCACCACTCATTCACATCCACCTGCCGACATTGTGTTGCAATCGTCCGTTTTAAGTCTTCCGCTTCGGCATCCGTTAAAATACCTGCAAATTTTGCCAGAGGATGGGTTTTGCGTGTTGCTTTCACTCTCAGAAAAAAATCCAGTACTGACTGGACTATATCATCAGGAGCTTCTTCAAGTTCCTAGATCAATTCTTCACGATCTGTCGTAGCATCTAGTAGCAATATAACGTAGTAAATCATATTAAAACGCAGTAAAAATGTGCTAAGTAAATTTATAATCATAACCGTCAGCACGATAGGTAAACTTTACACCTTTCATACTGGAAGCGTAGTACTGTTCAATATTAAAGTGGATTCGAGCGCGTTGCTGGGCAAAATTAACTTCAGCGATCGCAATATTAATTTTGGCTTGTTGCGCTTAATACCACTTGGATTTAGCCAGGGTAAAATTTACGATTAAATCGTTGCTACAGCCCAGTTCAAAGCGTAGTTTCTTCCCAATAAGGGGGATTACCAAATCGTTTAATTAAAAAATCGATAAACGTTTTGACCCGCAGCGAAGTTCTGCGGCTTGGCAAATAAAGCGCGTAAATGCCCACATCCATACTGGTTTGCGGATATACTTGAAAATCACTCAGCACCGCTTGTAACCAACCTTTTCGGATGTCTTCACCAATTAACCAAGTTGGCATCAAGATCAAACCCGCGCCATCCAAACAAACTTGACGAAGTACCTCAGAATTACTCGATATTAAAGAACCACTTACTTTGACCTCGCAAACTTCCGTATCTCGTTTGAATCGCCAGATGTCATATCCCATAAAGTAGGTAAACAATAGACAGTTGTGGTGTGCTAACTCGTCTGGATGTTTTGGCTTACCATGCTGTTGAAAATACGTTACACTACCGCAGACGAGGCGTGTATGCGTGCCAATCTTACGCAGAATTAGATTTGCTCCAGAGCGATCGAGATTTCCGATGCGAATTACAAGGTCTAAATCTTCTTCTACCAAGTTAGATAATCCATCGCTCAATCTCAAATCTAACTTTACTTCTGGACACTGAATCAGAAAATCATTAATGATAGGTGCAACATGAAGCCGCCCGAATGCAACTGGTATACTGACTTTTAACAATCCGCGTGGAACATCCTGCTCCATTACACACAAATTTGCTTCCTCTACGTCTTGTAAGATGCGAACTGCCTTATCGTAATATTTACGACCTTGCGCTGTCAGAGTAACGCTGCGAGTTGAGCGGTTAAGTAGTTGGGTATTAAGCATTACTTCTAAAGCATTAACCTGGCGAGTCACAGAAGATACTGCGACCTGCATCTGTCGTGCAGCTTCAGAAAATCCGTCAGTTTCTACTACTTTCACAAAAGCACGCATAGCTGCAAACTGATCCATCGGCTTTCCTCTATTTTTATTATTGCATAAAACGCAAAGGTGTTTAGCATATTAGCTATATTATCATTCTTTATAAATGGAGTTATGGTTAAAAGGTCAGGAATTAATATGTAGTAGGAAGAAAAGAAGCCATGACATTAACAATTGAAATCACCTCAGACTTTATCTGTCCTTGGTGTTTAGTGGTAGATAAACGAATCGATCGCGCAATCAAGCAATTAAAAACGCCCATCGAGGTTAGACGCATTTGGTATCCGTTTGAGTTAAACCCAACCATGCCAGAGGCAGGAATGGATCGTAAAACCTATCGTTCTAACAAATTTGGTAGTTGGGAATATTCTCAAGCGCTCGATGCTCAAACGGTGCAGGCGGCTATTGGTGACGGCGTTGAATTTCGCTATGATTTAATGCAGGTTACTCCAAATACTTTAAAAGCTCATCGCTTGAGTTGGTTTGCCGAGCAGGAAGGTAAAGCAACTGAAATGGTTGAGCGGATTTTGAACGCTTACTTTACTCAAGGACAAGATATTACCAATGTCGAAACCTTAACTAAACTTGCGGCAGAAATTGGCTTAGATGCTGACCGAGTTAGAGCATTTCTAAATTCTACTGAAGGTGTTGAGGAAGTCAAAGTGCTAGAGGAGCAGGCAGCAAACCGAAATATACGCGGCGTACCGTCGGTCAAAATTGGTCGAGAAACGATTGTTGGGGCGCAGAGCGTTGATGTTTTTCTAGCAGCCTTGCAAACTGCGGTAAATGAACTAGAAGTGGCTTGAATGAAGGAAGAAGAATGAAGAATGAAGAGAAATTTGTAGGTTTTGAGATGGGGATTGGAACCCCAACTTGCACTTCGGAAGCGCCCTTGATTAGGTCGAGGTATTAATTTCAAGGGAGAAAACAACAAAATATATAGGAGGGAGGATGACCGTAAAATTAGTAGGCAATCGGGCAATTGTCATCGGTGGATCGCTGGGCGGTTTATTCACGGGAATCATGCTGCGCTCTATTGGTTGGGATGTCGATATTTATGAACGCTCCGATCGCAATCTAGATAGTCGCGGTGGTGGCGTTGTACTCCAAAGCGATGTTGTTGAGGCATTTCAACGTGCGGGTATTTCTACTCAATCGCTGGGCGTAGTGGCACGCGAACGTTATTACCTAAACCCCGATGGCAGTGTTGCTCAACCGATGCCTATGCGTCAAATATTGACCTCTTGGAATCTGCTTTACGGTTCCATGCGTCGGCATTTTCCATCCGAGCATTACCATTATGGAAAACACTTAACCGATATTCAGCAAATAGATGAAAAAGTTACAGCAATTTTTGCAGATGGAACTCGTGACACGGCTGATTTATTGATTGGTGCGGATGGACCAAATTCGACTGTGCGCCAACACTTCTTACCAGGCACTCGCTATCGTTATGCTGGATATGTCGCCTATCGGGGGCTTGTCAACGAAAATGAACTGGAGTCAGAGGCGGCTGCTTTATTTACAGAGCGATTTGTGTTCTATCAATTTCCCAACTCGCACATTCTTCAATATGTTATCCCTGGCAATAACGAATCTTTAGTACCTGGAGAACGTCGCTTTAACTGGGTTTGGTATGTTAATTACGACGAGACGACCGAACTACCTCGCATTTTGACAGACAAGCAAGGTAAACACCGGGATTATTCTATCCCACCCGGAATGTTAGCACCCGCAGTTGAACAGGAGATGCGTTTCTATGCAGATACAGTACTTCCTCCCCCATTTCAGAAACTTGTTGCGGCAACCCAAGAGCCTTTTGTGCAGGCAATTTTGGATTTGGGAGTGCCACAGATGACCTTTGGACGAGTAGCGCTAGTTGGCGATGCTGCCTTTATTCCGCGTCCGCATACGGCAGCAAGTACTGCAAAAGCGGCGGCAAATGCAATTTCTCTTGCTGATACGCTAGTTAAGCACAACCATAATGTTATTGAAGCCTTGCCAGCTTGGCAGCCTAGTCAATTAGCTGATGGCAGACAACTTATGGCATCCGGTCAACAAATGGGCGATCGCTCTCAGTTTAGTTAAGGAGCAAGTCGAGGAGAGTGAAAATTCAGATGTTGCATAGAGTAAACTGATTTGAACTACTACTTGAGGACATTACAATGCCGCAATTGGAAAGTACAAAACAATCTCCTTTAATGAGTTTGAACCGTTTTGAAGCATTTAGTGATGGTGTATTTGCAATTGCTGTAACTTTACTTATAATTGAAATTAAAGCACCGGATTTATTGCACGCAACTTCATCTGAAGCTATTGCCAAGCTACTCCAAGTGTTTCCCCATGTTTTAAGCTATGCCACCAGTTTTATTGTTATTGGCGTAATCTGGATTAACCACCATGCGCTCTTTCATTTTGTAAAACGAGTCGATCGCCCTATTTTAGTAATTAACTTATTTTTACTAATGTGCGTTTCCTTTATTCCTTTTCCGACTGCGCTTATTGGTGAATATGGGACATCGCTACCCGTCGTTATTTTTTATGGGCTGACCTTAGCACTAACTGGGTTTGTCTACAATGCGCTCTGGTTTTATGTTGTCCTTCGCTACATTACAACAGAAAAACTTATTCACCAAAAATCTGTCCAAAAAGCAACTATTTGGACTCTTAGCTATCCAATTTCTTATCTTTTTGCCGCAGGCTTGGCGTTTATTAGCATCAATTTGAGCATTGTACTTTATATGCTCATTCCCTTGTTCTATCTTTTGCCTGGAATTATCGACAAGCAATTAATGGAACAAATCTGAAGTAATGAGACAGACTTGTTGCCAGTGCCTATTGAGAAATTAGCACGCTTATCAATATTAATCATCTGCTTCAACATTTGGCGCGATCGCGTCTACCACATTCAACAAAGATAATCCCAAGAAACTAAAATGACCCAACTGAAAAATTCAGATTCTTCACAAGCCAATCAAAAGAAGATACGGCTTTACGGTCAACCAGACTCAGCATCCGCTTACGAAATCCGTGATTTTCTCAACCGTACTGTTGTTGAATTTGACTGGATTGCACTTACTTGTGATGATGATTGTAATAAAGAACTTGGATTGCCATCTCTGGACAATGTTAGGTTGCCAGTGGTTAAATTGCCCGATGGTACTCAGTTATTTGCTCCCAGCATCGGCGAAATTGCTCAACATTTAGGGTGGGTAACGCAACCAAAGCTTAAAGAATACGATGTATCAATCTATGGCGCAGGTCCGGCGGGTTTAAGCGCTGCGGTTTATGCGGCTTCCGAGGGGTTGCGTACAGTCCTAGTTGAACGCCATGCTGTGGGAGGACAAGCTGGTACAAGTTCTCTAATTGAGAATTACATGGGTTTTCCTGAAGGAATTAGCGGTGCTAATTTAGCCGAACGCGCACGGCAGCAAGCTGTTAAGTTTGGGATCGAGCTTTTGTTATTACGCGAAGGAATAAGATCGGAATTTAAGAATAATCGTATCTATACAGATATGGCGGATGGCAGCAAAATGGTTGCACGAGCAAATATTTGTGCAACTGGTGTAGAATATCGGCGGCTAAATCTGCCCAACGAAGACCAATTTTTAAAGGTTGGATTGTTCTACGGTGCAGGCGCAAGCGAAGCACCGATGTGTCAAAATGAACACGTTTTTGTGGTTGGTGGCGGTAACTCCGCAGGTCAAGCCGCCATGTATTTCTCCCGCTATGCACGAAAAGTAACAATTCTAGTTCGCGGCAGTAATTTGGCGGCAACCTTATCGTATTATCTAATTAACCGGATTACAAACACCAGCAATATTGAGGTGCTGTTTCAATCTCAAGTTACTAAACTAAGTGGCGATACCTCGCTGCGCCAAATTGAAGTTACTAATTGTAATGATGGAGGAGTACAGCAAATTGACACGGGGCGACTATTTGTCTGTATTGGTGGCGTGCCAAATACCGAATGGGCAAAAGATACTAATATTAACCGCGATCGCTCGGGTTATTTAATCACTGGCTCGGACTTACTTAAGGATGGTCGTCCACCTCAGTGCTGGACGCTAGAGCGCGATCCTTTCTTTCTAGAAACGAGTATTCCAGGTTCTTTTGCTGCTGGCGATGTCCGGCACAATTCTGTAAAGCGGGTGGCTTCAGCAGTTGGGGAAGGTGCGATGGCTGTCACTTTTGCTCACAAATATTTAGAGGAAACTATTTAGTTGCATCGAGATTAAAAGGAAACTATATGACTGCCAAAGTTGAAATTTATACGAGTCAGACTTGCTCATACTGCCGTCAAGCCAAGGCTTTACTAAAGCAAAAAGGTATTGAGTTTATTGAATACAGCATTGATGGAGATAAGATAGCACGGGCTGCTATGGCAGAGCGAGCTAACGGTCGATATTCCGTACCTCAAATTTTTGTCAACTCGAGACCTATTGGTGGTTGTGATGACCTGTATGAATTGGAGGATATGGGCAGGCTCGAGCAATTTCTACAAGTCGATTTATAAGCAAAAGTCCGTTTATTCTTGCATTGATTCGTCGCCTATTTTAGTAACTTGGCAAAATTTAATACTATCCAAAATCCTTGTAGAGACGTATTCCTCGTAACGGGAATGCGTCTCTACATTCAAAGGACGGAGATGTTTATTAACGATTAACCGTGTGCATAAAAGCTTCGGGATAGCGCGTTCCGGCAGCAACTCCAATCGGAGCTATTTTAGAGATGCGCTCGTTATCGTATGAGCTTAATTCAACCTCTACTGCTTGTAAGTTTTCTTCGAGGCGATCGCGTTGTTTGGTTCCGGGAATAGGTACGATATCTTCACCTTGTGCCAGCAACCAAGCGAGTGCTAATTGCCCTGAAGTACAGTTTTTCTCTATGGCAATTTCTTTGACTTTTTCCACAAGTTGCAAATTGCGCTGAAAATTCTCACCTTGATAGCGTGGTGAGTAACGGCGAAAATCATCGGGTGCAAAGTCTTCTGGTTTCTGAAGCGCTCCTGTTAAAAAGCCGCGTCCGAGGGGTGAGTATGCTACTAAGCTGATACCCAATTCGCGGCAAACGGGCAATACATCGGTTTCTGGCTCCCGCGTCCACAGGCTATATTCGGTTTGCAACATTGAAATCGGATAAACGGCGTGAGCGCGGCGTAATGTTTCCGCTCCCGCTTCTGACAAACCAACGTAGCGAATTTTACCTTCTTTGACGAGTTCTCCTAGCGTTCCCACAGTGTCCTCGATGGGTACATTGGGGTCAACTCGTGCTGGATAGTACATATCAATATAGTCAACACCCAGCCGTTGCAAGCTGTAAGCTAAAAAGTTACGCACGGCAACAGGACGATTATCATAACCGATAAAACCTCCATCCCAATTTCGCAAAGCACCAAATTTTACCGAAATAAAAACTTTTTCTCGTGGAACGTCTTTGATCGCTGTACGAATCAGTTCTTCATTGTGCCCGACACCGTAAAAGTCGCCCGTGTCAAGAAAGTTAACGCCAAGTTCGAGCGCGTGACGAATAGTTGCTACGCTTTCGGCATCGTTCGTTTTTCGTCCGCCATAAAAATCCGACATTCCCATGCAGCCTAAGCCCAAAGCCGACACTTGCGCGTCTGTTTTTCCAAGTTTGCGATATTTCATTGATTTATTATTGCTTTTTACTTGCTTTAGTTCCATTTAAACTAAAATATCAGGGGGAAAACATGCATATTTTCTAGAAGCGCTTGCACATTTCTTATCTTATTAGTCATCTCCGTCCTTTGAATGTAGAGACGCGAAATTACCCTACGGGAACCCGTTACAAGAACGCGTCTCTACAACGATTGTGGATAACGCATAGTTCCTGCACCGGAGATATTTATTGGGATTTAGTATCATTTTTCAATATGTAAATTCTGCCGAAAGTCAGAGGGAGTCAATCCCGTATGCTTCTTGAAGAAGCGAGAAAAATGACCGGGTTCCTTAAATCCCAACTGATAGGCAATCTCTTTTGTCGAGGAACGCGATCGCACAAGCATTGCTTGTGCTTCGGCAATAGTTTTCTCTGCAATCCAAGTATTGACGGATTTACCAGTTTTGCCTTTAATAACTGTGCTGAGGTAGCTGGGGTGCAGGTGTTGCAACTCGGCATAATTCTGCACTTGATACAAAATATCAACTTTGCCCGCAGCCAAATTGCGAAAGTGTGATTCGAGGTTTTGTTTAAAGATACTCACAATCTGCGACCCGCTATCTCCCTCGTTTAAAGGGTTATAGTTATTCCAAAAAGCCTCTTTAATTTTTAGCAGCAGTACCATCATCAAGCTGCCGATAATTTTCAACTTATAGGCTGAACTACCTTCAAACTCAATCAGCAATTGAGTACTTAAATCATCGAAACCTTGAAACACAGTTTCTTCGAGATATTGAGGAGGCACAACTTCTGCAATTAAAAACGGGAACTCATCGAATATACTTTCGCGGACATATTGCTTGAGAAACGACTCTGCAAAGGTGATTACATAGCCCAAACATAGCTCGTGAAATTCAAAACCCTTGATATGACCTGGATTCGAGAAATACAGAGTGCGGAGCTTCGTATCGTAAGAATAATTATCAATTATATATTTTCCGCGCCCGCTACGAATAACAACGATGGAGTAGTAGTTGACGCGAAATAGGGGAGATTTAAATGGGGCATCGTGGACATGCTCTAATCGATGAATTGTAAAATCGAAATCTTGTTCCAAGCTGCCACCAATCGATGCATAGAATTCAGCCATTGAGTTGTATATCTTGATACTTTCAGGCATAGTTACGACTTCTTATTACACAAACAGCGCTTGAATAAGCTATAAGAATTTCCAATTAAACAAACACCTAATTAACATCATAACGTAGCATAGGCATCTCGCCTGTGTAGTCAGGGCATTGCGAAATTAAAATATGAATCAAATATATACTCTCTGCGCTTCTGCGCGACGGACACGTTGCTCAACGCTTTGTACCCCCGCACTTTCATGTGTCCTCCTCTGCGTGACATAAATTCATACTCTAATTCAGCAATACCATTTTTTGAAATCACCTCAAGTCGCAATCATTTTTTTAATATATGTAGGCATAGCAAAAGCTGCTAAATGGACATCTGCATTGTAGTAACGTAGGTCATGTAATGCAGTAAACTCCACTGCTCGACTATAATCAAAAGTCTTCACCGGATGGGGTCCCAGTTTAGAACAATAAGTCAAACTCCACATTCCCGTCGGATACATGGGAATAAATACCAAGTAGCAATGCACCGCATCGTTACCAAAAACCTGCTTGAGGCATTGATTAAGTTCGACAAAAGCCTTTTGATGAAAAATCGGCGATTCGCTTTGTATCGTTACTACCCCACCAGGACGTAACGCACGGTATACATTTTCGTAAAATGCCTTACTAAAAAGCCCCTCCGAAGGTCCCACAGGGTCGGAAGAATCGATAATAACCAAATCATACGCATTATCGGCGGCATCTTGGAGATATTTAATCCCATCATCAATGAGCAAATTCAATTTCGGATGCTCTAATGCTGAGGAAATAGTTGGTAAAAATTGTTTAGAAGCACGTACCACAGCTTCATCAATTTCCACCATCGTAATTTTTTCGATTCCCGGATGACGCACCAATTCCCGAATTGTACCCCCATCACCCGCCCCAATTACTAACACATCTTTTATACCAGGATGCGTCAACATTGGTACGTGGGCAATCATTTCATGATAAGCTGCCTCATCGGCTTCGGTACACATGACCATGCGGTCGATGGTCAGCATTTTCCCCCGGTCGTGAGTATTAAACACTTCCACCGTTTGAAAGGGGGATTGTTCTTTAAACAGACTTTCTCCCTGAAAGCGAATCGATAAAGCAACTCTACCGTTGCTGTCTGTAACCCATTCTTCAGGGTTGAGTTGCGGTGATGCTGTTTCATCAGGAGTAGTCATGGTTCGATGCGTCCCCAAAGTGCGATTGAAGTACCGGGGATTAAGTATACGACGTTAAGGTGCTTGGCTCAATAGTTTTTCAAGGTAATTTCTGGTTAAGGCGAGTTTAAGAGTAGAATTTATTTTCTCAGTTTATCTTTTCGCCTTCCAGGTTTACGTCTGTAATGGGAATGAACAATAGTTCCATTTCGATGTTTTTTATAACTACGAACTTTTGTATAATCACAAGCAGCCCGACGATAACGTTCAATCTTACGTTTGTGTTCAAAATTAAGAGAATCAACAACACAACAATAAATTGCGATAGAACTAAAAAATAGAATCCATAATCGGTCATCCATAAGTAATTTTACTGAAACATCTAAATATTATGTGCTTTATTTTAGCTCAAACAATTTAGATTTGGAAAGACTGTTGTAGCTAGCGATCTATGTCGTTGATTTTGACCCTTCCGAGAGGACTAGATCCCCGACTTCTCCAAGGATGCCGCTGGCGAATCAGGGTTGACACCCCTCAAGATCGGTCGCATATAGCCTTCTCGAATGCCCAAAAGCCCGCCCTAGGCTTCAAGCCTGGGGCGGTTTTGTCGGCAACGAGGGGTCTTACCCTCCATTCGCCAATGGCATCCTCCAAGAAGTCGGGGATCTATTGACCCATCAAGAGACACAGAGCCTAAAGCGCAACTACGAACAACCCCTCATATTTAGTGTGGTGGAGTACTACTTGCCAATGCAGAAACGGCTAAAAATCCGATCGAGTACCGATTCTGTCACCTCTTCCCCTGTAATTTGCCCCAAAGCATAAATCGCATCTCGCAAGTCAATTGTCCAGAAATCGAGGGGAAAATCTTGCTCAATTGTGACTTGTACCTGTTCCAAAGACGCTTTCGCTTTTACTAACACTGCTGCTTGACGTTGGTTAATGGCAAAATCCATATCCGCAGCTTGAACTTTACCCAATTGTACCTTTTGTAAAATCGCCATTTCTAACCTATCAATCCCTTGATTTTCTGCCGCAGCAGTTTCGACAACATCATCGATTGCTTTCGGGTAATTTACCATTTCGGTTACTGCCAAATCGATTTTATTAATTACCAAAATTAACGGACGGTGGTTTACGAGAGCGTAAATTTCCGCATCTTCTTGCGTCCAACCTTGGGAAGCATCGATGGTTAACAAAACCAAATCTGCGGAATCGGCAGCTTTTTGCGATCGCATTACCCCTATCTTCTCCACCATATCCTCTGTTTCCCTTATCCCCGCAGTATCCAACACCTGCACGGGAATCCCCCCGACAACTAACGTCGATTCCACGACATCGCGGGTAGTTCCCGGTAAAGGGGTAACAATCGCTCTATCGCTGCGACTCCAAGCATTCAACAAACTGGATTTTCCGACATTTGGACGACCGACGATAGCCACTTTTAAACCAGTTCGCAGCAACTCCCCTTTATCTGCGGTGGCAAGGATACAATTTATATCCGTTGTAATTTTTGCAAATTCAGAAATGATATGGTTAAAATCTAACGGGGGTAAATCATCCTCAAAATCGATTCTAGCTTCGATTTCTGCCAAAATATCCAAACATTGACTGCGTAATTGCCGTATCGGTTGAGCTAATTTTCCTTGCAACCCAGCTAAAGCAGTTTGAGCAGCTTGGGGAGACTTCGCACCCACCAAGTCAGCAATGCTCTCAGCTTGCGATAAATCGATACGTCCATTCAAAAAGGCTCGCAGTGTAAATTCCCCCGGCTGTGCGAGACGTGCGCCCGCTTCCAGGCATAATTTCAATACCTGCTGCACCGCCATAATTCCGCCGTGACAGTGGAACTCGACGACATCTTCACGGGTGTAGGAACGAGGTGCTTTCATGAGGAGCAATAGCGCTTCGTCTACTACCGTTTGAGTTTGAGGATTGCGAATGTAGCCGTAGAGAATGCGATGACTTTCCCAAACTTGTTTTCCTGGTGCGTGGAAAAGCTTTTCGGCAATATTTATAGCCTCCGTACCCGATACCCGTACGATACCGACGCTACCTTGTTGGGGGACAATAGCAGATGCGATCGCAGCGATGGTTCCGGATGTAGCAAAGTCGGGCATTAGTTAGGCAGTTTAGAGTTACATTTAATTTATATTATGTTAAAAAAATCCAGTTGATCGAAAAATGATTTTAAATGTGTTTGATAATTGCAGCTATATGGAGAATCGAACAATGACCCAAGCACAAAACCCAATCCGCTGGACTTCTGCTGATATCGAACTGCTGGCGTGCGACGAGTGGAAACGTTACGAAATTATTGATGGAGAATTGATAGTGACTCGTGCCCCACATATTAAACATCAGAATGCATCTGGACGCATTTATTCTCAATTATTAATTGCTTCTGATAATAGTAATACAGGTACACCATTTTTTGCACCAGGTATTATTTTTTCAGACGCTGATAATGTTATTCCTGACGTAATTTGGATAAGTAACCAAAGGCTCGCACAGGTGGTTGATAGTGAAGGACATTTAACGGGTGCGCCAGAATTAGTAGTAGAGATTCTTTCCTATGGAGGCATTAACGAGCGTCGAGATAGAGAAGCGAAGTTGAAATTATATTCTACCAAAGGTGTACAAGAATATTGGATTGTTGATTGGAAATTACAGCAAGTCGAAGTATATATTCGTCAAAATACTCAGCTAGTTAAGGTGGCAACATTAGTAACGACTGATGTAATTACTTCGACGTTGTTACCAGGTTTTAGCTGTCAGGTACGAAAGTTTTTTGATTGATTCTTTTAATTATTTTAGAGTATCTTTGTAGTTAGGTGTAGCGAACAGCGTTCGCCCTTAGCATTCCCGAAAAGTAACCCAACAGTAGCAATTACGATACTATTCTCAAGCGCCCCTTGAGAATGGTATCGTGCGACGACGCAAATCCCCTGAATTAAGATACTGGCATAAAATTAAACAACCACTATCTCTTCACATTACCGTAGTTCGCGATCTGATTACCTGAAAATTGTTGTAAATCAATCTATAGATAGATAGAGAAAGATGATTGGTAATGCTTTTATTGTAAATTAGAAATGTAGTCTTTATCATGGGATACATTATTAACTTCTATGGTGGCAACCACTTTCATTAGCTCTCAAGTCTCTACAATGAACTTTGAAAAATGGTGCTTTGGTTGTCAGTATGTAAACTTCACAATGAAAATCATGGCTAGAAAATTGACTGTGCTAGCGGTTAGTTCTACCGGAATGATTGGGTTCAAGATTGTAACTGCTCTACTTAATAAAGGAGCCACTAATGTTAAGGCAATGGTGCGAGAGTTATGACAAAAACTCACTCTTTAACGATTAACTGGGACGGTGAAAATCCAGTTCCTCAGATTTTGCCGCAGCCACCCAAGTTTCTAGCAGTAAAGCAGGCTGGAATCAGATTCGGCTCGATTACCTTTACGAACCCGCTCTTGAAACACCAGAGCATTCCCATACGCGCCACGTTCTCACTATGGAGTAAAGCACAATCCCTAAGCCCAAAGGATAGGCTGAGGCTGATTCTCAAGGGGACAAGCTACGCGAACGCCAAACGCGATTTTTATAAACCGACCGACTTTGAATCCTATTTGCGCGATCGCACTACAAACAGTCCCAACCAGAAAGTACGATGTGGTCAGTCGCTTTTTGGACAGCCTCTGCCTGTTGAACCGTTGGAACGTCGAAGCGTTTGATCGCAGTGATGATATCTCTGTCTTGAGAAATGGCGATTGCTGGTTCGGGTATCGAAGATGCCGATGGATTGCTCATTATTTATTTCTTATTGATCGTAAAAACGATCAGACCTGCAAAATTAGATTGAGCAGGTTAATGCAGGATAAGACGCTCATTGGAATCAGTTGACCCCAGACAATTGCATTAACCGACACTTGCAAATTGGCAAACTTCATCTTCAGGGCTTCACCAATGTCATAAACTTGCCGAGATAAATGCTTGGATAACTCTTCTTTGGTTAAATGCTGAAGATGCTCGATGGTTTTTTCGGGAGTATAGAATGGGACACCTAAACAAAAAAAACTTTGTAAACGTTCAGCGCCCGATTCATTGGCTGAACGGATAAATGGATCGATGACACTAAAAGCTTTCCAAAGACTAATTAGTGACGAGATTACAGCCACAGAAAGTAACGCGATCGCAAAATACTGTACGACATCATTATTTTTGCTAGGTGGTGGCAGTATTGCTTTCCAGTTTAAAGTGATACCGCTGAATATAAAAGTATCAAATGCTACAATAGTTGTGGCTCTAGTATTACTGGATTCAACGTAAAAATCATACCGTTTAAGTATTTCCCACAGTGAGTCGTTTGGTTGGTTTGTTGGCTCGGTTACGTGATTAATCATTGCTTAAACTCGTGCATATGGCATCTGGTAGCAGCTATTTATGCTCTCACTGGTTTTACTCGCCGTCTTCCGATACTTCCGCCTTCAGTCATTAGGACTTACGCACCATGTGCCACCAAATCGGTTTTTTCGTTCGTATTTGGTTGCGAAACAGACGATTTTTGGTAGAAACCGGGTTTGTTTGCGTAAGTCCTGAATCATTCTGGATCGGGTGCAGCAGATGCTCCCTGTCAGCCGCCTTGGTAAAAAAATGGTAGCCTTTTAGTTATTTGCAACACGATCGGGAACATCATCATGAGAAACCCAAACACGCCGGACACCACCCCTGTTCTCGCCGTCAGTACCTCGTTTGCCCACGCCCCGTAATATGCCCACCCGGCAATCGGGAGGAACAGGACAACGGCGGTAAACAACCCCGGCGAGAAGTCCTGGGTGATTAAGACCGGGACAATGTGGAATAGGATAGCGTTGACGAGCATAAAGGACGGGAAGGACAAAGCCATTTCCGGTCTGCGCCACCCAATAGCCGCGCAGGACACCCCCAGAATGATAACGAAGGCATTAACCAGGTAGAATTCGTTCCACTCGACTTGCAGTCCAAGCACCCTGCCAACCCAGTCGCGCCAGTTATATTCGTACTCCTCTAGCATGTGGAGTCCGTAGGCGACGGTGGCAATCCATAAAACGTATTCGCTAGACATGTCAGTCCTCAACTTATCCATATAAATAATTCTTCTTGTAACTAAGGCGCATTCGAGTTTGATAGACGGAGCGGGTCGGGAGCGTTGGCTGGGGTGTCGATATCATTGGATGCCTCCTTGATGTGAAATAAATCTGCGTTGTGGTGGGACAACTTTGGTTGAAGTTGCCACTGTGGCAAAATTAAATTTCAAGCCAACATTGATTTAGCTAATGGTTCTAGCAAGTGTAACTGTACATTTTGTCGTAAAAATTCATATTGGTCAGTCAAAGTAAAACCCAATGACTTTGAATTGGTTGAAGGTCAAAACTCTAGTACCAAATACTCCAACAATCCGCAAATTGGTCATTATATTTTTTGTAATCATTGTGGAAGTATGCCTTTTGGAATGTCCGAAAAATCCGAATGGACTGAGGAAGGTGTGTCTATTAAAATATCCAATCTAGATAATATATCCACTGAAGAGTTAAACTCAATGTCAATTATATACCTCAAGCTTAAAAGCACTGAGGTCGGCATCGAGGGCTGATTGCGGCATACCGCCAAGAATACCAGCGTTGTTGATTAGCACATCTAAACTTTCGGTTTTTTTGCCAATTTCGGCACGGGCAACTTTTACCGCTGTAACCGCTGTAATAAACCACAATCACTGTTGTCATAGTTACAACTGTTTAATTCAAGAATTCGATGCCGTATTTGGGCACGCTCGTGAAAATTTTGTCGATGCGTTCTGATTTAGGATTCGCTGCGATCGCAGTGTTGTTGTCTAGTCTCGCTGGGGGTGATCTTGTGACCGCGTGAGGAACCTGCGACGACCTCTGGTGCATGGCTCAATACGCGCCTGCCAGCGGTTCGTCGCTTCCACCAGGCTGAGTTCGCCATTGCCGGCTTCGCCTTTGTGGGCGTGAGCTTCCCGACGGGAGTGACGGCCCAGAAAGTAGTAATTCGTATAGTTGTGCGTAAACTCAAGTCCATCTTTGAAGGTAATACACCTGCTGATTAGCGTTTTTACAACACAACCAATAAAACTACTTGGTGCTTGCCGGAATGATAGGCAGTAAAAGATGGCTGTCGAATGAACCGCCGGTGTGAATTGTTACGTTAGCATCCCAGACCCGATCGTCAGATGTTTGCATGGTAAGACCACAGCCACTCTGATTCTGGCTGCCAACCTCGAGGAGAAGCGAATGACCTTTCGGTATGACGATTGCTGAATCCCAAAGCTCGATTTCGAGCGGGTACGGCGTATTGCGCTTGAGTTTCTCGACCTCGTCGAAACTGTAATAAGGTTTCCAATCCTTGCTCACCACAGGATCGAGCTTGCGTAGCGAAGCTCTTAACCAGCCTTGGCTAATCGGATAGTTCCTCGCATTCGATCCTGCGTTGACGATCTCCCGTCCGTCCGCATCGAGATGTCTAAGCGAAACAAAGATATCCATGTCGTCGGTTGAGGACGAGGCCCAAAGTCTTAGCTTGATTGGACCGAGGATCTCTGTTTCGCTTTCAAATGGCGTGGTCTCGAATAGAACGCGTTTGCTGCTATTCTCCTCCTTCAAGAATTGCTTTGTCAGGTAGGGCTTACCCCAATCGCGGGATTCACGCTCATTGTCGCCTGAGAAGCCGACGGTTGCTATGTTCTTTGGCTGTTCTGACACGAGCGCTCGGCTGGATGCGCTCAAATGAAGTTTTCGCCATTCGGTGCGGGCTAACGGGTATTCGTTTTCGTATCGCCAAGTAAAGCTGCTTCCGCCAGTGGGAATTGCCAGCTTGACACGCGGCTCTTTCATCAGACCGGTGTCGATGCCTTTGAGCCAGTAATCCAAAAACTTCTTCTGTAGTTCGCGGCCTTCCACAGTATAGAACTCGCCAACATGGCTGCCGATGTGCACCTCAAGCCACTTATGTGGCGAGGGCGCATTTTGGAATGCGAGGAAGTTACCACGCGTGTGAATGCCAGCGCTAAACCAGTTGCTGGCCGAGAGGAATGGGACTTCAATTTTCGATATGTCCCCCGATCGATCGATCCAAGCCTTTGTCCGAAGCGGGTTATGGCGGGCAAATTCGGGAAACTCGACGCGGTTGCGGAGCAAATCATCATCGCTCATCCTGCCATCAGGATTGTACTGGTTGGACAAAACGCCGTTTTTCCACCAGAAATCGATAAAGCCGTTCGCCAACATGCCACCAGGATAAGTGAACTCGGCGTAATAATCGACCGTACCCTCCCATGGAATTATGCAAGTAAGATGCGGCGGTTGCAAAGAGGCAACAGCCCATTGGCTCATAGCCAGATAGGAAATACCAAGCAAACCCACCTTGCCAGTGGACCATTCCTGCGTTCCCGCCCATTCCACGGCTTCGTAGTAGTCCTCCTTTAGCCTCTCGGAAAGGATGTCGAGCTTGCCCGGTGAGTGGCCGATCCCGCGCTCGTCGATCCGCAGCACGGCGTAACCTTGAGGCACCCAGAACTCTGGATTGGGTGTCTCCCAGCTTAGGAGCGGTCCTTTATCCTGGGAATGAGCGTACTCGGCCTTTATCGTCGGATTAGCCGGTGCAAATTCTGTAAAGTGCAGGTCTTTGCCATAGGGACACATCGATATTATGACTGGGAACTGACCGGGATCGTCAGGCTGGTAAAGATTGGCGGCGAGATAGGAGCCATCCCGCATTGGTATCCGTACTTCTCGCCAAGTCAGTTGGTAGAAATGATTGGTTGTTTCGTCGATCAGCTTGTTGTTCATGGTTCAGTCTCGTGGAGAAAAATAAAGATATATAATCAGCACTTTATTCGGCTGCGGTTCAGGTTGTGCAACCGTTTCCAGCGTCAGTACGTCCGATCCATAGTCATGAACACGAATTGCTTGCATCATCATACTTACCCAGATTGTTATATTATGTTAAAAATTAGTAAATTCTGAATCCCTTGCATTTTCAAAACCGTTTCAGCTTGGTGAACTTCATTGTTTGTTCCTTCAATCACGATTAAATACTGTCCTTGTGCTAACCGTTCGCTGTAACACTTGGCTTGCTCATCTGAAAGGTTCGTGCCGAACGCGCCTCCAAGTATTGCTCCTGACACGGCTCCATAAAACACTCCTGTGGCTAGTCCTACTAAGGCGGTAGCTCTTGCTCCAGCCAAGACGATTGGGCTGATGCCTGGAACAGCCAAGGTTACTATTGCACCCCCTAATAAGCCGACAATACCACCAAAACTGCCGATATTTCGAGCACCATGCTCAACTCTCTCGATTGTGCGATGGAGAAGAAATTGAGCTTCAGGCTGTACCTTTGCCTTAGTTGCACTAAGCGGCGTATCTTCTGAGTTGACGTACTGAGTAACGACTGAAACTTTGTGCATAGGAAAATCAGACGCTTTGAGTCGATCGAGAGCTGACTCGGTATGTTGGCGATCGGGAAATGTCCCGACTATATTCTTGTGTTCTAGTGCCATGCTACATCTCCTAGTTGAGGGCTTGCGATCGCAAGCCCAGTTCATGTTCGCATTGTGACTTTACCGTACTGTTTCTAATCGTGACTTCACTTCTTTCTCGATTTTACTGCTCCACAGGCGTTACTGTGAAACTGTCTTCTGGCTTTGAACTGAATGATTTATCCAGTTCAAAACCTGAATCGAACATCTTAAATAAAGTTCAGTTTGGTTCAAGATGCCGTCTTGGTGAGACTCCTGGATTGAGGATTTCAGCTAACTGTTCCTCAGAGAGGCGATTTAATCCAGCTAGTAGTTCTGAAGCTCTTTTTTTTATCGATAACAACTCTATCGATAACGGGGCGGTGGCAGTGCCGTCGTCCGCGTCCTCGAACCATTCTTGATGCTAATTAGAGCGATTAGCAGTCGATGAGAACCATTGGTTGAGCCACTTTATGAGTGCTGGCAGAGCATCTCGATCTCCAACAAAGCCGACATATGAGTCGGGTCTTACGAGGATAAAACTCCGATCGCTACCAAAGCAGCTATGGAATTGGACTTTTGCTTTCCCTTGGGTAGGGATAGACGTAATCCGTTTCGCGCTCAGAATTCGCTGCCAAGGACTGAGCTGTTCCTCCCACGGGGGGAGATCGTCGGGTTTGTTTCGGTCACCTACCAGCAGCAGAGTGAAGTGTGACGGATCGAGGAGATTGTAAAGGTGTGCTTCGCGGGGTTGAGCATTGCCCGAATCGCTGTCCCAAACTGATACATCAAGATCCGGCACGCGATCGCCAGCCCGGAGATTTCCTCGATCGTGATGTGTTTGGGACAGCGAGCTTGCCCGGTAATTTGCAGCGACCTCGCTAATAAGTCCAGTACTTAGCTGCTGCACGAAATGGGTATTGAGCAGAACTGGCGCGATGAGTGCAATAAATTGATGCACGATCGGGTTATCGGAGTTGAGCGCATCTGTGGCGGCTTCTGTTCTCGACACGATAGCACGGATGATCGGGAGTCTCTCTTCTTCATAGGTGTTTAGCAGCTCTGGAGTCGCTTTGCCCTGGTAAACCATCGCCAGCTTCCAGCTTAGATTTATCATGTCTTGAATGCCAGTGTTCATCCCCTGCCCACCCGCCGGACTATGAATGTGTGCCGCATCGCCTCCAAAGAAGATGCGGTGCGATCGAAGCGTGTGCAGCATCCGGCTATTGATCCGAAACCGAGAACTCCAGGTCATATCCCGCAGCCGGACAGGGATATGCGAGTCCTCGTCGTAGATATTTTGTAGCTCTGCCAGAGTCGGCTCGTCATCGGTCTTTTCATGCTTTTCCGGGTCGGTGGCAATGAACCGAAAGTGACGATTACCCATAGGAAAAACACCTAAAAAGCCATGTGCAGCAGTGAAGATCGAGAGTTCATCGTCGGGAATATCGCCGTCAAGATGAAGGTCTGCAAGGGCATAGCTCTGTTGATGGGATTTACCCTGAAATTGAAGGTTTAAGGTACGGCGAACCTCACTGCGTGCGCCCTCGGCGCTAATTAGATAAGCTGCTTCAAGTTCCTCAAGCTCCCCTTCGCTGTTACGGAGTACAGCTTTCACACCACCGTCCAACCCAAGCTGAGAGGACGACTCTAGCTGAACAAAATCGATCATCTCTGTGCCGCGTTCGATCGAAATACCTTGCCGCTCAAGTTGCTCCCGCAGGATGCGTTCCGTTTCCGATTGAGAGATAAGCAGGATGTAGTTGTAACGACTCTCGATCTCTCCAAGGTGGACTTTACCGAGGCACTTGCCGTTTCCATAGATGGTGGCTGCCCTGCCCTGGTTGCCGATTTGGAGCATCTCCTGGATCAGCCCGCGCTGCTCGAAGAGTTCCAATGTACGCGCTTGCACAGCAAGGGCGCGAGAGGTGGTTGACGGGGTCAGCAGCTTATCCACGATGCGGACGGGAACGCCGAAGCGCGACATCTCCATCGCTGCTGTCATTCCAGTGGATCCCGCGCCAACAATCAGCACGGGTTTTACTTCGCTTTTTTCTTTGAGTCCTGGCTTCATTTTACTTTCCTTGACGATCGGACTTGTAAAAACGATCGGTATCGGCTGGCGCGTAGTTATCGGGTTGTCTGGACGGCGACAATGTCAAAGAAGTCCGGCTCGGCTTCCGCAACGCCCTTCCAGTAGAGATCCTCGTCTCTGAACCCAGGTTGCTGATTCAGTTTGTTGAAATCGAGATCGACAAACGCCCACTGACCGAAATTGATGACCCTCTCACCGTCGAGGCTGCGGTGGAAGTTAATTGCTAGCAGACCTGGCGTATTCAGCGACTTAGGTGCAAATGCCCGTGCGAGATCGACCATGCGGTTTTGGTTCTCGATCGTCAGCGAGAACATGCCGAAGTGACCATACGGCGTTTTCTCCACTGAGACCAGCGTAGGAGGTGTCATTAACGAGGCATGACCCGAAAACTCCACGCTGTAGGTGCGCGAATCCAGCGTCTCGAACATGGATAACGCCGGAGTGAGCGATTGCGCGGGAGGCGGCGCGATTGGCGCAGCACCGCCTGAAGGACGCATCCACTGCGCGTAGCACGAGACACCGCCGTGAATGCGGCTCTTAAGGATCGCCGCGCCGACGAAGTCAGGGTCATTCGCCCAAGTCTGCGAAATGTGGTTTTTGGCTGTCTCGATCGCCTCCTCCTGACGATCCTTTGGTACATCGAAGCGCTCAATTACGGTTACGATGCTTGGGTCTTGAGAGATAGTTAGCACCGCTTTAGTGCTATTGGGTATTGAAGACATCTCATCCTCCTAGTCCTGTTACAAAAAATCGAATAAGCACTATCCGTAGCTTTGAAACATGCTGAATAAAACTTTGAGGTGTATTTACGAGACATAATAAATACTTCATGTATTAATAGTCAATATATCAAGTAGTTATCAGTAAGTCAACCCTAAAAAGCGGAAATCTTTAAAGCAGGTTGTGGACGATTCGATCCAATAGTTTCAAAACGGCTTCTTGTTCTACCTCTGAGATGCCTGCAGTTGCCTTCTTTATCGTCTCTAAACTCAAAGTCGGTAAGACTTTCATAAGTCGCTTGCCCTCGTCGGTGAGCCTGATCCGGATAATTCGGCGATCGTCTCGATCGCGCTCCCGATAGATAAGATCGCGCTCTTCCATCCGATCTACGACTCCGGTCAGTGTTGCGCCTAATTGCTTGAGCTTATCCGCTATGCTAGAGGCTGAAAGACCATCCTCTTCCCATAGACAGCACAAGACAACGTAGTGAAATGGTGTTAGTTTATGGGGTTCTAGCCGCTCTAGTAAATCCCGATACATCAACTGGGATACCAGTTTAACTTTGTACCCTAAACTGTAGGGTGCCAAGGCATATTGCCACTGTTGGAGAAAATCAGCGTTTGAGGATGAACTAGGCATTTTAAAGTAAGCTGATTGATGAGCCAGATAGTTAATATATTAACTATAGCAATCCTAAATGAGTTGTAAAAAATCACAGATGCTAATATAGTTATACCAATTTAATATGAAGCTGCAACAAATTAGATCGGAACCTACCCCCTCAAAAAGGGGGGCTAAGAGTTACAATAAAGCGCATCTTCATAAAGAAACGGTATTAATGTAAAATACCACAAATAGCGCTTTTTTATTACTCTCATGAGAGTATAATCAGAATACTTGCTAAAAACCTTGGAGGAGTCTTTGATTGGTTTCTCGAACGGCTACTCCCACCATCACCGTGGTAGATCAGTACTGCGATGCCTATAGAGATTTATTTCTTAAAGTGAGAACATTTGAAATTTTCAAATATTTTCATGTCGGAATGCTATCTAATATCAAACGTAAATCTTTACCAGAAATAGCATTCCGCAGTTGGTTTACACGATGCACAACCACTGTAAAACTTTGTGACTGATTCCCCTTAGTCAGTAGTTTCTTCAAGAGACAAACGTTTAGAATTGACCCTTAAAATGTGAGAGGGACGTTCATTTAAGTTAGTAATTGATGAAACTGGGGATAAAAAGAAAGGGAATCATACTAACAGGGTAAACGCATCTAAAATTAATAAAACTAAATGGACAAAACTTAGTTTTATGTATTTGACGCAAAAATAAGATTTCTAGTTAATCTTATTTTTTTAACCGTAGAGATAAGGTAAAAATTATCGCATATTATATTATCAATAAATAAGGCTTAATGCGAAAAATATGGCGATTGTTGAGAATATGGCATTTTTATTGACATGGTGCGTTTGCCCTGCGACGGCACTGCTACCGTCACGTTGTCAATAATCGAGATCGTGGAATCGATGACAGTGAATTATTGAACCTCGTATTCGCTCCTACCCGCCAGGAAATGCTTGCAGAAGTAGAGGAACTATTTACTATTTACTTGTGCGCTAACGATAGTTCAAACCTACATTCCGCACCCTAACAGTCATAAGGGGGTTTTTACTGAATATTTTTTACCATGAGACTAAAAAAAACACTTTATTTACTTGTATAGTCATATTGTTTACCTACGTTTAATTGATATTTCTATTCTCAATAAGAATAAATAGCCATTTAGATTTATTTTATAGATAATAATTTTTAGTTTTCCCCATAATATCTATATCTAATCTATCATTCCGCACCCCAACTTTAACCACTATCTCTTCGCATTACCGTAGTTTGTAGTTTAATTACCTGAAAAATTGCTGTAAATCAATCTATAGATAGAGAAAGATGATAGGTAATGCTTTTATTATAAATTATAAATGTAGTCTTGCTCGCGGGGTGTATTAGCAACTTCTTTAGTGGCAACCACTTTCATTAGCTCTCAACTCTTTACAATTAACTTTGAAAAATAATGCTTTGGTTACTATCTTCACATCTAACACATGACAGTTAAGCAATTTCTAACCAAAGGAAATTCGTAAAACGGCAGCTTTAGTGGGAAAATTGATGGTGTCTTCCTCAAAAGAATTTGCGACACAACCAGAAAAACAACCTATGAAAGCAAATCCGTCACGCACTAGAATTTGGCGCTCTGGGCATCTGCAATCGATCGAGTTGGTACGTGGTATTTCTAAAAGCCATTCATTGCCCCGCCATTTTCACGACGAACTGGAGCTTGGTATCCGGCAGGGTGACGGCTGGCAGTTTAACTACCGAGGGGAAATGCACAGCGTTCCACCAGATACCTTGGTAGTGACCCAACCTGGGGAAGCACATTATGCTAATTCTGCAAGCGAGCGAGACTGCACTTTTCGAGGGCTACGGGTAGGTGCAGATTTACTTCAACAAGTTGCAATAGAAGTTGCAGGACGCAAAACAAAGCTTCCATATTTTCCCACACCTCTAGTTCACGATCGCAACTTTAACACCCAAGTCGTTCAAGTTCATCAAGCCCTAGAACAATCCATTTCTCAGCTTGAACAACAGACATTGATCCTGGATTTATTAGCACAACTAATTCTGCACAGTGCAGAAAATCCACCTTGTCTTGCTAAGTTAGGCGATGAACGTCAGCCTGTCGATCGCGTTCGTGCATATTTAGAAGATAATTACAGTCAAGATATCTCGTTAGAGCAATTAGCACAGATAGCGAACTTGAGTTCCTTTCATCTTAATCGCTCGTTTCGCAAAACGTTTGGGTTGCCACCGCACGCATATCAAATTCAAGTGCGAATTTTGCAGGCAAAACGGTTGCTAAGAAAAGAGTGGTCGATTGAGAAAGTCGCTGCTGAAACTGGATTTGCGAGTCAGAGTCACTTTGGCTTACACTTCAAGCGGCTTGAGTGTGTTACTCCAAGGCAATACATTCAAGACAGCAAGAACGTGATAGATTTCGATGCTTAAACTCATTAAGCTATGTATGAATGGCATTAAATTAAGGTTGCAAGCTATAGCGACGAAGACTGGAGAAAATTAGAATCTTTAAACAATAGATTGGGTTCACACCAAACTCAAGTTTAACCCGATGGAAAGAGCCAGTGGGCGATCGCTGTAATAATTAATTGAGATAAAGGATTTAGACATGACCGCACAAAACAAGCCACAAGCTTTTCAAGTCAATAACGCTGAAGGTCGCGCTTACTGGGGTATGGGCATTCTCTGGGTTATGTTGGCAACTGCCGAAGATACGGATGGACAGTATTCCTGTATAGAAGAACTGATACCGCGTGGTCCAGCAGCACCGCCTCACATTCATGAGGCCGCAGATGAAACCTTCTACATTATAGAAGGCGAAGCCACCTTCTTTGTCGAAGACCAGCCGATTAAAGCAACTGCTGGATCGTTTGTGTCAATTCCACGGGGCACAAAACACGCTTTTCAAATCGATTCGGAAACGGTGCGATTACTCAATACCTATGTGCCCGCAGGGTTTGAGTACATGATTATGGCGACGACAGTGCCCGCAGACGCGCGCACCTTGCCTACTGCTTCGATACCTTTTCCCAATCAAGAACAAGCTAATCGAGCGATGGAGCAAGTTATTCAAAAGTATCCTGCGGCTAAAACTAATTTCTTACAAGGTTACGAAAGCTAAATTACCCAATTTCTGAGAACAAGGGAAAATAAGATAAATGATAAACAGCGACGGGGCAAATTTTGATAAACAATTTAAGCATCAGACGGCTGAAGTTAACGGCGTTCGCATCCATTATGTAATTGGCGGCAAAGGCGAAGCTGTCGTGCTTTTACACGGTTTTCCCCAGACTTGGTATGAATGGCACAAAGTGATGCCCGCGCTTGCCGCAAAATACACGGTAATTGCACCAGACCTGCGCGGTCTCGGTGAGTCTTCTCGTCCTGCGCCCAATTACGAAGCGCAAAGCGTTGGTGAAGACATTCATCAATTGGTTCAAAAACTTGGCTTCAAACAAATCAATCTTGTCGCTCACGACATTGCAGGCGCACCAGCTTATGCTTACGCCGTGCAGTATCCGCAAGAAATTCGTCGGCTGGTTTTTTTGGAGACTTTAATCCCTGGTTTCGATGCCGACACGACCGGAGAAACAGGCAATTACTGGCATATGGGTTTTCATATGACACCAAATTTGCCCGAACAGCTTGTTATCGGCAAAGAGCGTGAATACTTGAATTATTTTTTCAGAAATTTCGCTTACAGCGAAGATGCCATTACCGAAGAAGATATTAGTCAGTACGTCCGCGCTTATTCTGCGCCCGGTGCAATGCACGCGGCTTTTGAATATTACCGCGCAATGCCCAAAGATGCCGAACAATTTAAAAGAGACTTTAAGGAAAAACTCAAAATGCCGATTCTCGCTTTAGGAAGCGAAAAGGTTTTGCGAGATTTGCCGCTTAAATCTTTACGAATGGTTGCGGAAGACGTGCGCGGCGGCACAATACCGCGTTGTGGTCATTGGTTGGCTTCGGAATGCTTAGACGATTTGACTCAACAATTGTTGACTTTCTTCGGAGAAACCGCTATCGCCACATTAAATCCCTGACAGTTAAACAATTTCTCGATAAAGGAACTGCGTAAAAAAGCAGCTTGTGTAGGAAAGTAATGGTGTTTTTCGATTAGGGCTTACAAGTCCATTATTGAGATAAACACTTGATGCTACGCTCAATCAAATTTACAAGGAAAATTATGACGACAAAATTAACGGTTTTGGTTGCTGGTTCTACTGGAATGTTGGGTTTTAAGATTGTTTCTGCTCTGCTTGAAAAAGGTGATGTTAATGTGCGGGCAATGGTGCGATTCCGCAAAGCGGAGGCTACGCCAACGCTCGACGACAGCAATGCAGAAAATCGTCAAAAAATTGACGCAATGAAAGCCTTGGGTGCAATAATCGTCGAAGGCGACGTGATGCAGCCTGAAACATTACTGCCAGCGTGTGCAGGAGTCGATGTTGTCGTATCTGCTATTGGTAATAGTGAAGTGACTGTGCCAGGGCAGAAAAACTTGATTGATGCTGCCAAACAGCAGAGTGTGAAGCGGTTCATTCCCTCCGATTACTCTGTGGACTATCGCAAGTTGGACTACGGCGACAACGACAACCTGGATAAGCGCAAGGAAGTATTAGAGTATCTTCAGCTCAAGGGTTTGGAATATACCTTAGTTCTCAACGGGGCATTTATGGATATGATTGCATATATACCGCTGTTTGACCTGGAACATCAGATATTTCAATACTGGGGCGATGGTGAAACGCCGCTCGATTTCACCACCACTGATGATACTGCCAAGTATGTAGCGGAAGCAGTGAGCGATCCAGGCTTGGCAAACATGGCATTGGAAGTCGCGGGTGACACACTGACCTCGAAGCAGTTGAAAGCCACTTATGAAAGGGTGACGGGCAGTAAATTAACCGAAAAATCATTGGGCAGTATAGCCGAGATGCAAGCTTGGATTACTGCCAAAAAAGCGTCAGCTAGCTCGCTCAACGATTACGTCTTCCACCAATATATGTACGCGATGCTGTCGGGCAAGGGTAAACTCGATCGGATTGGAAACGATCGCTATCCTCACATTAAACCTACAACAGTCGAGCAATTTTTGAGCAAAGGAGATGCATAAAACTGCCCGTTCGCTCCGGAGTACCCTTGCAATTGAGAATTATTTGCAACATCTAAGTTAATTAAATCAGTTATTTCTAACTAATCCCATTAGCTATAGTAGGACGTACCGGAGATTTTTCATTACTATTCTTCGACGAGCTTTTACCGATGCAGCGTCACTTATTAATTTATCGATGTGCAGGCATAATCTTTGAATTCACCCGATATCTCCCCCGCCAATTTCTAATATGTTCTCGCCATCGTAACCAGTCAAAAAGGTTCTAATACCTGGGTCTAAAGCAATCACTCGCTCAGAACCAGTTGAGACTTCTTCAACAAATTGAGGAAATCTTCCAAACCATTCTCCACGTTTATAAACTAGCTCTGTACCATACTCACACTCTTGTGGAACTGGTTGAAAACTAGAATATTTTAAACCCTTGGTCGTGTTGCAGTACCAAGTTCCCCTTTTAAAGTTTTCTACCTTAAATTGAATTGTCTGGGATGTAGCTTTACAACTTTTGAACTTGGCACTGTCACCCTGACTTCGGGCTTGTTTAAATGCATCAAATGCTTCCGAACCTGCTTCTTGTCTTTGATGGACTGGTAATGTTTTTATCCAATCGGGAATGTTCTCTAACTTTTGCAATATTTTATCCAGGTCATCCCCTGTGATTTTTGTTTCTTTGAATGTACCTGTCTTTTTATTAAGATAAGTTTTTGTAACTACATCGTAAATACTGTTTAGAATTAAGATATTTTCGTTGTAATAATAACGATAACCCGCTAACCATAGATTCCAAACTTGATCTAATTCCCTACTCGGATACAACCTGATTTTCAATACACTGTTAGGATACTTCTTCGCCGATTTCTCCTTCGATTTTGAGTGACGGGCATTGAGCAAGGAATTCCTCTTTGACTTTATTTGAATATTTTCTAAGCCCGTATAACCTGCTAGAGAAACAGTGGATGATGGACAGTTCCAGTCCTACTGACAAGGATCGCCTCAAATCAAAGTTCCGTGTCGATTAACCGCGTGAGCCACTCATCGAAGAGACTACGTTCCGCCGTGGTAAACGGACGTGTATCCTCTGGCAAGGACGTTTTGAGGGCTATTGCGTGACGGGTTGCATTGCTGCGGGGAGGGAGCGGAGAATGTGTCGGCGCAGCGTCCAGGTCGGTGGTAATCGCGGCGAGGATCGCCTCGCGAGTGGCGACTGAGAGCGTCTGGTCATGATTTGCACCGCCTTGCGCTATTAGTAAGAGGACGACACCAGCCCCAGCAGCGTACATCATGTCCGCTGCACGCTCAACGCTGACGCGCAGACGACCAGCCTCGGCGACCCGCCGTACTATTTGCAGGAGTACATTCTGCAACTCGGCGGCAGCAGGATGCGGCGTACCTGGGCGGGGATTGCCGTACATCAGCGCGTACAGGGCGGGGTTGGCCAACCCGAAATCGACGTTAAGGTTCCAGCCTTTGCGTAGGTCTTCCACGGGGTCTTGGTCGGTTTCGCGCTCTTGATGACTAGCGAGGTAGGTGGCGTAGCCTTGGCTGACGACTGCGTCGAGCAAGCCCTGCATGTCGCCAAACTGACGATAGATCGTCGGGGTTTGCACGCCAGCGGCCTTACTAACAGTTCGGGTAGACACCGCCTCGCGTCCTCCCTCGGTCAGCAGACGTGCCACCGCCTGTAGGATTCGATCGCGAGGATTCATGTCAGTCTTGCTATCCATGACGATCATGATAACACACATCGGTTAGCGGGTCTTGTGTTATCAGTGCAACTGTGTTATGGTTAGCGATGTCATCACGGCGGCTGTTTTAGGAGGAATCACCATGCCGACCAGAATAGATCCAACTATCAACGTCTTGAAAGACCATCTGAACGTAACCGCCCACGCTAAGGGTGACAACGGCGGCAAGCTGGATCTGGGTCAGCGTAAAATTTTGGATAAAGAAGACGAATAATATGGTGTTAATTGGCAAACCCGTTGACCGCGTTGATGGGCGTTTAAAAGTGACAGGTGCCGCAAAATACGCCGCCGAATTTAACCAGCCGCAGATGGCTTATGCTTTCCCAGTTCGTTCCACGGTTGCGAGCGGGACGGTTACCAAAATTGATGTCAGCGCGGCTTCAAGCTCGCTGGGTACGATCGCTATACTAACGCACGAAAACGCGCCGCGCTTAAAAGCGTTCAACCGCGAGGAGTCAAGGAAAGCTGCCGCGTTTCTAGGAGAGGATTTAATCCCGCTGCAGGACAACAAAATTTATTATTTTGGGCAGTTCGTTGCCTGCGTCGTCGCTGAAACTTATGAGCAGGCACGTGCTGCTGCTGCGCTCGTTGAAATTGATTACGCCCAAACAGAACCATTACTTGATTTAACACGCGAACTGCCGAACGGTTTCCGACCGTCCAAGGCTGCCGCACAAACGGAAGCGCAACTAAACTCCGGCAAAGCCGCACCGCTTCCGGGCGCTGCGCCGCATCAGATTGAACAGACCTATACAACTTCCAACGAGGTTCACAACCCGATTGAACCACACGCCACCGTCTCCGTCTGGGATGGCACGGACAAACTGACGATTTATGACGCGACGCAGGCCGTTATACCGCAACAAATGGCGATGGCTTATTTTTTCGACCTCAAACCGGAAAACGTGCGAATCATTTGTCCGTTTGTCGGCGGCGGTTTCGGGACTAAAGGACAGCCTTGGACGAACAATTTTCTGTCGGCGATGGCGGCAAAGGTGGTAAAGCGTCCGGTCAAGCTTGCGATCGCAGCCCAGATGATGCAAATCAATGTTGGGCGGCGTCCCGAAACAAATCAAAAAATCGCGCTCGGCGCGAATCGAGACGGGAAACTGACGGTGATACGACACCACACCGATACTTACACAAATCTCACCGAGTATATCGAGCCGACCAGTCGCCCAACCGAAGCTCTGTATAGCGCACCCTTACGGGAAATTACTTACAAGGTCGCTAAGTTAAACATCGGCACGCCAACTTTTATGCGGGCACCGGGCGAAACACCAGGAGCTTTCGCTTTGGAGTCGGCAATGGACGAGATGGCGTATGAACTGAAGATTGACCCGGCTGAGTTTCGTATTCGTAATTACACAACGGTTGACCCACTCAAAAACCTTCCTTTTTCGGGCGAAAACTTACTTGAGTGTTACTGCATTGGTGCGGAGAGGTTCGGTTGGGCGCGGCGCTCATGGAAGAAAGCGAATTCGATCGCCGCTACGGCAATCCAGTCCACCGTACACTCGCCGATTATTACGTCCCAGTGCAGATGGACGTTCCCGAAATCGATGTACATTTCATTGGCAAACCCGACCCACATATTTCGCCGCTCGGCGTGCGTGGAGCAGGTCAAATCGGCAGCATCAGCGTTTCGGCAGCGATCGCCAATGCGGTTTTTAACGCCACTGGCAAACGCATTAGAAATTTGCCGATCGTACCAGATAAGTTGTTATGACACCTAACCTATTCATGAGGAAGAGGACGGATGCGAGAATTGCAAATGGCAGCAGCGGAAATGAAAAACCCGAAACCACTCGATCGCAACAAATTCAAAGTCGAACTCGGCAATTCTAAAAAAACGCCCGCGTCAAACGCTTTAACCGATTTGATTCGCGCCGTAATTCGTATGAACGCAACGGTGCAAAAATCAGGAACACGCATAACGCTGGGTATGGGAATAACCAATGTTCGGTGGCAAACGCTGGCTGAGTTATTCGCACTCTCAAAGCGCGTCACGGTGAGCGAATTGGCGCGGTACATGGGTTTAACACAACAAGCCGTGCAACGACTCACTGACGACATGGCAAGGGACGGTCTGGTTGAGTTCGCCGAAAATCCCAGCGACGCACGAGCGATGCACTTGCTTGTTACGGAAACTGGTAGGGCAACGTATCACGATACGTTGGAGCGCGAATGGCAGTGGACAAATGCAATTGCCGAAGACTTTGACGCGGAACAAATCCAAAGTGCCGTCGCACTTCTGAAAGCCATTACACAGAAAATGAAAACTGCTATTTGACAATATATTGTCAAAAATTATATTATTTATATTGTTAATATGTCAATCGTAAAAAAGCTATCAGCCCGATGCCAAACCCGACTGCCGCCGAAAGGTTCGACTCGCATAGCCCGCGATTTACCGCCGACCGATTCGCGCTCAAGAGCGCAGATGCGCTTCGAGGCTCCCGGTGGTTGTCACTCCGAAGGAAGTCTCGTTCGAGCCAGACGCCGCCTCGACAACAATCGGTCTTGTCGTCGTTGAACCCAAGATTATAGAAATATCATTGCTGAACGGACTGGGGTCTAGACGACCCTGGTGACCCGCACTGATTACCTAGCACCCGTCTAGGTGCATAACCAAATCCAAAGAAACTATGAGGGACTATGATGAAATCTTGCGAAGAACTACGGGACGGCGGTATGGTCGCCATCGTCGGAGCTGGCCCAGCTGGTACAATGTTGGCGCGGCTATTACAGACACAGGGCTTCTCCGTTAAGGTCTTCGAGCGCGATGCCTCGCCGACCTCGCGGTCGCAAGGCGGCAGCCTCGATCTACGCAAGAACGCTGGCCAACGGGCGATCGAACGGGCTGGGCTGATGGAGGAATTCTGTCGCCTCTCGCGTAGTGATGCCAAGGCTTTCAAGATGCTTGATTCGCAACGCAAGCCCCACCCTGCGGGCGAAGCCGGTACCCACGAGGAGGCCGGACCAGAGATCGACCGCGGCGATCTCCGTCAGATGCTGCTCGGTTCGCTCGCTCCCGACACAATCGCCTGGTATCACGCCGTCAACGATGTCTTGCCCGAAGCGGACGGTCGGTGGCGTCTGGAGTTTAAAGATCGAGCGCCCGTTATCGCGGATCTTGTCGTCGGCGCTGATGGTGTCGGCTCCCGCGTCAGACCCTGCCTGACATCGGTTCGCCCGCGCTACACCGGTATGACAATGCTTGCGGGCGCGATCCGCAAGGAGCTTTGGCGCGGCTCCGAACTGTCGGATCTTCTGGGCGAGGGTTCGGTGATGTTCGCCGACCATCACCAGACCATTTTCGTGCAACGTTGCTCCCGCGACTTGATCCTTCTCTATTACTCAATGGTGGTTGCCCAGGACTGGCCTGCGGCGCAAGGCTTCGCGCTCGACGACAGCAAGGCCGTCCTCAATGCCATCACTGCCGCTTATCACAATTGGTCGCCCGATCTGTTGACGATGCTGACACAAGTCAACGGCAATTTCCACCGCTGGCCTCTGTCCGTAATGCCGCCGGACTATCGCTGGGAGACGCGGTCGGGTCTTGCCATGGTCGGCGACTCGTCGCACGCCATGCCGCCGTTCACCGGCAAGGGGGTAAACCTTGCACTGCTCGACTCGCTCGAACTGGCCGACGGCTTAGTAGCCAATCCGGCCGCCCAAGTCACGGAGGTCGTGAAAAAGTGCGAGGCACGTATGCAGGAGCGGACACGCAATGAGATTTCGGAATGCCTGGAAGTCGGACGACAAATTTACGGACTCGAAATCGACTTTAGCAAGCCGTAGTGAAGTGATGCCGAAATTCAAATTCAATCATCCCAGTTAAGGATCAACGATGACTATTGATCGGAATCTTATCGCGTCCGCTGGCGACCACTTGGAGGTCACGGATGCCCTTTACCGTTTCGGTGCCGGAGTTGACTACAACGATCCGGCTCTAATCGCCTCGGCCTTCAGTGAGGACATTGTGGTGGACTTTAGTCCTTGCGGTCGCAAGATGGGTCTCGAATTCCCGCTGTTGACCGGACACGAGACGGTCGTCGGCTTCTTGAGCGCAAACGCCGGATCGCAGACGACTAGCCACGTGATTACGAACGGGCGCGTTTATGTCGAAGGGGACGTCGCCCAGTTGCGAACATTGGTCGATGCCACCCACCTCCCTCGGGGCGATCATTCCCGACGATGCCAGATGATGAACTGGTACGAGGTGGAACTCATCAGAGACGAAAGGCTTTGGCGTATGCGTCGCCTCGTCATCGACAACGCTTGGTTCACCGGCGACCCGCAAGTGCTTTTAGGAAAGTAGCGTTTTGGAGCGTACAATGTCCAATCAATCTCTGCAACTCGTCCACGAGTTCACGTATCAAGTGGCGTGCGGCCCACCCCACGAAGTAGGGGACGGCCCCTACGGCAACCGCCAGTACTTCGAGATGACCGACGGTCGGGTTGAAGGACCACGGCTTAAGGGAAAGCTCCTTGGAGTCGGCAGCGACTGGATGCTTACTGGTTTGGATGGCTTCATCAGGATGGATGTCCGGATCCAGATCGAGACGGACGACGGGGCGATCCTTTGCGTCCACTACTTCGGTCCGGCCGAGTCGAACGAAAAGTTGAAACAAGCCGTGAGGGTATGCACGCCGACCGAGTTCGCCGACCAGTCAATCCGTTCCCATTGGGTGCTGGAGACGGGCGACTTGCGGTACGCCTGGGTCAACCAGACGGTGTTCGTCGGCCAAGGTCGGTTGCTCCCCCCAAGTCCCGGACTGCTGGGCTTCGAACACCGGGTCTACCGACTATCTTAAATTAGTCTGTCAGAACTCAAAAAATGGTTCATTGAAATTTTTGCTAAACCTGGCTCGCAATAGGATCATCTTTTTTATGGAGTTCTCTTAAGGATGTTAAATCAAACTAATCTCAAAAATTTTGCGATAGCTTGCTTTACAGGCACCGTATGTTTTGTTACATTACTTGGTAATTATAGTCAAGCGATAGCAGTCAATTTTGGTTCAATTTCCAGGATTGCGGCAAACCGCGATCCTGCTCTATTCGAGGCACCGGAAACGCTCCAGTGTTCGCGTGGGAACGCGTGCCAGCATTTGACGTTCGGCTACGGTGTTCACTATTGCGTTGGGCCATTGCTCGCCCGTCTGCAATTTCGCTCGGCGGTCACCCGCGTTGCGAAGCGTTTTCCAGAGATGCGTCTTGTATCGGCGTGGTTGTGCCGGAAGTCCCAACTCATGGCCTTCGCATGCCGATCGCGCTTCTGGTGTTGCTGAAATAAAAAGATCGTGCGCTTTGCAACACTCGGCGCAAAGGCCAGGGGGAACCACCGCGCGTAGGGCAACCGCATGAAAATCATTGCTATGAGCCACGTCTTCAAAGCCGAATGCAACATCGGAATCACTTGTTCAGACAGGGCGTGACACATTTATATGACTAGTCACGCTGTCCAAGAACTATTCCCGGACGATGCAAGAATGCGATTTAACCATTCGTGAAAAAGATTCTTTTCATTTGGCGAGAGTGCTTTGAGGTGATCTAGGTTGCCTCCCAATGTTGTTGCAGCATTGACAACCAGCCCACCATCGTGACCATTTGCTTCAGTTGTGATCGACGAGATCATCGACTCCCTGATGTTCACCAAATACGAAGGGTCGTGAAGGGCTACAGGCAAGAAGTACATTGACAGAACGGCACCTGATGCTGAAGAGAAGGCGGTAAATTTCGCCTCTTCCTGGCTGACTTTGAGAGATCCCGAAGCTGCTAGTCGCCCAATCAAAGCAGTCAGACCATCCAAAGCAATCTGGGCTGCGGGCGTAACCTTGCGGGAATACGGGCTGGCATACATCAGGTCGTAGAGTTCAGGACTTTCTAGCCCAAATCTTACGTGGATGTCCCAGCCATGGCGCAACTGCTCTATAGGCTCTAGTGACTCCCTGTGTTCGGGGTCGATAGCCATATACCGAGTGAACCCCCGTTCAGCCACAGCATCGAGCAACCCCACCTTGTCGCTAAACAGTCTGTAGATAGTTGGTAGTTGAACCTTGGCTTCATCGGCTACCGCTCGAATTGTAATAGCATCGCGGCCAATGCTTCTCAAAAGAGACTCGGTCACATCCAAGATACGACTGCGGTTCTGATCCTGTTTTTCTGTGGGCATCTCTACTTCCTTCAAAATCTGTCAATAATTCTCCGACTGTGTCTTTGACTCCTATTGCTATCAACGTTAACATATATGATATAACGAAGTTAACAGTTTTAATCAAAGAGACTTACCAAGAAAACAAGGAGGATAACACCCATGTTCAACGTACTTTCGGAGCTAAATTGGATCGCTATAGCGGCTGGCACGGTGGCACTCTCTGTCTTGGGTGTTTTGTGGTTTGCCGCGTTTTTCCCAAAAGTCTACGCGGTTGCTTTGGGAAAGCAAGATGACCCGCCCATGCCACCTGCTCCCATCTTCATCGCAGGTCCTTTCGTTTGTGGACTAGTAACAACAATTGCCAGTGCGATTTTGATACGAGCATTGAAGATTGAGTCTGTTGCTGACGGACTCATCTTTGGTGCCATCGTCGGGATTGGGTACTTGACTTCCACAACGGTCAACACTGGGATCAATCCTAACATTCCACGCCCTCTGGTCTATGGATTAGTCAGCGGAAGCTACTTCTTCTTGGCAGGACCGATCGTTAGCGTCATTCTCGTTGCCCTGAAATAGATCGACTGGGCTGTAGCAAACTTCTATCGGGGTATCCGGCAGAGTCACGATCTCATGACACTAACCTGATGTCACAGCCAACCGCCGCCGAACCATACGGGCATAGTCGTGCGTCAAGGATGCCTTAACGCCGCCGATCTTAACAAGTACAACTAAAACTAAGCAAAGGAGTACAACCATGATTTTAGTAACAGGAGCCACCGGACAGTTGGGTACAGCAGTAGTCAAAAATCTACTGGAAAAGACATCCGCTAACCGAATTGCCGCATTTGTGCGTGACGAAAGCAAAGCATCTGCCTTAAAGGAAAAAGGGGTAGACATACGGGCAGGGAGTTACGATGATACTGCCTCGCTCGACAAGGCAATGCATGGAATCGAAAAAGTCTTACTGATAGCCGGAACGGATGAGGACAACCGCATAAAGCAACACCAAAATGTAGTGGATGCCGCAAAAAAGGCGCGGGTTCAATGTATCGCCTACACCAGTCGGACTTTGAAAGATAGAAGGACTTTGGCAAACCAGTTAATGGAGGGTCATTTTCAGACAGAAGATCGCATCAAAGCGAGTGGGTTGAACTACGCCATCTTTCGCAATGTCTTGTATATGGACACCATTCCGCAGTTCGTAGGGGGCGAAAAAGTTTTTGAAACGGGTATTCACTTACCTACTGGTCATGGACGAGTACCCTTTGCCCTGAGAAGCGAAATGGGAGAAGCCATTGCCTATGCACTGTTAGAAAGCGGTTGCGGTAACCGAATCTACAAACTCACAGGAAGTGAGTCCTATTCCTTTGACGATGTTGCGGCTACCCTTTCCGACTTATCAGGTAAAAAAGTAGGTTATACCCCTGCTGAGAAATCAGCATTTGAGGCGCAAATGAAGGAACGTGGCGTACCTGAAATTATGGTTACTAGGGTCGTGGGTTTTCTAACGGACATCAAGAACGGGCAGGAAGAAGAGGTAAGCCCCGACCTGGAAAACCTGCTTGGGCGAAAGCCTGCTTCGCTTAAAGAGGGGTTGAAATATAAGTAAACTATTCCCTACGATGCGTCGGGCTGTTGCTCGCCTGTCTGCAACTGCGCTCTTGCGGTCACCCGTACTGCAATTCGTTTCCCAGATATGTGTCTTGAGTCAGATGCCAGCGTGCCGGAAATCCTGCATCATCGCGTTAGCGTCTTGATTACGCTTCTGGTACTACTAATCAAACATATTTGGAGCGGTAACATGAGCAAAAAACTGATCAATCCCAAGGAACTATATGATGGTTCTATGCTTGGCATGTCTCAAGCGGTAATTGAGACAAAAACAGGGTTACTCTTCATTTCTGGACAAGTGGGCTGGAACCAACAATCTGAGATTACAGAGAAATCTGTCGAAGGACAACTGGGGAAAGCACTTAGCAACCTTAAAGTTGCCTTGGAGACTGCTGAGTCATCAGTCGATCAACTATTGCATGTTCGCGTTTACATTCGTGGAGAGGTCGGTGAATACATGGATACCATTGCCCCCATTATGGCTGAGTTTTTAGGTGAATCTCGTCCTGCCCTAACTGGAATTGGAGTAGCTTCCCTTGCCTCACCAGAAACTCTAGTTGAGATTGAGGCAGTAGCAAGCGTCAAATAGTCCAATACAATACTTCGGAGCAAGAAGCAATTTGTTTTTAGTAAGTGCAAATTTACTAATTTGTAAGTTAAGAAGATTTATTTGATGATTAAGACACCAGATTTCGACCGAACCTTCAGCCATCACATGGCAGATGTTAACGGCGTGAAGTTACACTTCGTCAAAGGTGGCACAGGTGAGCCTGTGGTTTTGCTGCATGGCTTCCCGCAAACATAGTTAAGTATGCGAGGTTGGTGAGTCCGGCAATAAGTAGACCACAATATGACCGTAGGGGCGGGGTTTCCCCGCCCAGAAAACACGGTTTCCCCACCCAGGAAACGTGGTCAATTCTGTTTGAGAGCGATCGCTTTATAGTCTGAAACAACCGAATTCTGTCACGCACATGATGCTTAATTTGTATAGTGCGTAAGTCCTAGTATAATAAAACTTCATTCAATATGAGTAGTTTTCCAACCGAAATAAAACCGCCCGTTCAGTTTTACCCAAGTTTTCTAAACTCAGTCGATGACTTCGATTCGTTCCAAAAGTCCAAGCAACTCGAATGGACAAAGGAGCGAAATCAGTGTCTATGGAAAATCAATCCCCTTACCGCGCTCCGGAGTCTCTATTCGGGGATCAAAACCTGAGCTACGAATATCGTGGCACCAAAATTGAGGCTCAACCCTGCCCTGATTTCTTGCTAGAAGCCAGCTCGCGCATTCAAGCATTGAGCGGATATAAGTTCAATTTTGTAGTCGGTAATCGCTAGCAAACAGGCTAAGACTCGATTGGCTGGCACTCCGACAATTTCCGGACTATAGGCAAAAGACCTGCGATGCCCTTGGCAACCATCGCGCGATGGTATCGCCTCTTTAAGCTTAGGTAGCACTGCTTTGCCAACTGAGCGCGATTTTCCCACTCTCTTTAGGGCAAAAGCCATGTGTAGCAGGTCATAGGCAACGTTATACCGCTTGAAGCTTACCTTCTCACTTCCACCCAATCAAACCATAGGAAACAAAACATTTATGAAAGTTGTAGTAACAGGTTCTTTAGGAAACATCGGCAAGCCACTAGCTAATGAGTTAGTACAAAAAGGCCATACGGTTACGGTTATCAGCAGCAAGCCAGAAAAGCAAAAAGACATTGAAGCTTTGGGCATTACGGCCGCCATCGGCTCCCTGGAAGATGTTGATTTCCTAGTATCTACCTTTACTGGTGCTTCGGCAGTGTTTGCTATGGTGCCGCCAGACTTTACCGAACCAAATCAGGTAGAGTATTACCGAAGAATCGGCGGCAACTATGCCCAAGCCATTCAACAGTCGGGCGTAAAGCGTGTGGTTCATCTTAGCAGTGTGGGTGCCCATTTAGATCGTGGCACCGGATTCATCCTCGGTTCTCACCATACAGAAGGCATTCTGAATGAGCTTAAAGATATAGCCATTATTTATCTACGCCCTACTTACTTCTACACCAATTTATACGGCTTTGTAGATATGATAAAAGAGCTAGGCTTTATCGGTGCAAACTATGGTGGCGATGACAAAATTGCAATGGTTCACCCAAGAGATATTGCTGCCGCCGCTGCCGAAGAGATGGAAACACCTAAAGAAGGCATTCATGTGCGATATGTGGGAAGTGACGAGCATACGGCTAACGAAGCCGCTCACATATTAGGTGCCGCCATTGGCAAGCCCGATTTAAAATGGGTAACTATTACTTCGGAGCAAATGCAAGAGGGTTTGGAAAAGAGCGGAATGCCGACACATATTGCAGCCAACTTTGTTGAAATGGGTGCCAGCATTCACAGCGGCGCATTGCGGGAAGATTATGACCTGCATAAGCCAATTGCTATGGGAAAAGCAAAGCTGGAAGATTTTGCTTCAGAATTTGCTGCTGCTTTTAAAAAAGGGTGATTGTCTTTGTACAAAGAGGCTGTCTCAAAAGGGACAGTCTAAGATAATTTTTTCATTACAGGCTCACCATATGGGTAGTTTTGCCAAATTGTAAATAATTTGATTTTTCCCCCCGCATGTCCAAATTTTGAACCATATCCTCACCAAAAATTAACGGAATATCAAGCGACAATAGTTACTCAAACGGTTGGCTTTTTAAAGCGGGTTATCTACAACCGAAATAGATCACCGCGTTATATTTGTCGATCCAACTATTTTACATATAGCGCAATTGCTAAAAGGGGAAGTAATTAGCAGGGGGTTGGCAGGAAATTTGTATGTGGAGTCGCTGCGAAATCTGTTAGCAGTACATTTACTACGTAATTATACAGAAATAGCAGAAAAACCTGTAGTTGAAGAAACTATTTTGGGTGCGTTCAAACTCAAACAGGTGCAGGATTATATCGAAGAAAACTTAGCCGAAGGATTAGCTTTGGAACAACTAGCCGCATTGATTCCCATGAGTCAGTTTCACTTTGCCCGTGCTTTCAAAGCTGCTGTGGGAACTTCACCGCATCGCTATGTTACCCAAAGACGCATGGAACGCGCTAAGGTGTTACTGTCGGTGACAAAGCTTTCTCTAGCTGAAATTGCTTATCGGGTGGGTTTCTCGAATCAAAGTCATTTTACAGCGCAATTTCGCAAAGCGACAGGGGGAACACCAAAGCAGTATCGGGAAGCTATATAAGTTGTCGGAATTCCTCGATTGTACTTGCTGCGATCGCATTTCTAAAAATCGTCTTAAGTCGCTCTAAATCAGGAATCTGAATAATTTGCGGCATTAATTGTAACCCGTCGCTGCCAAATTTCGCCTCTAAGCTTATTTCAATATTGGAAAGTAATTCCTCACGTCGCCCTCGTGATTCTCCTTCATGTAAAATTTCCTGATACCAAGGCGATTCGCGTAATACAGCCATATCCCACCTCATAATATGACAATATATTTAGTATTAGCATTCACTGCTACAAAATTCTCGTCTTTTAATAACTTTTCCGGATACCATTTATAGCTTTGCAGTGGAACCAATATCTGTCCCTTTTTTTTGGCATTTTTTGCTACTCCACAGTAGATTGAAGGTTTATCAATTGTTGTACCACCGCGAATATACACGTAAAAGCTTTTTGTTTCATATGCGACATATTCATTAAGATAAGTACCACATCCTCCAAGATTTTCTGATGTTTGTTGCTTACCTTTTGTGAATGATTCTTGAGTAGAATAATTTAGTGGAGCAGCCCAGATCGAAGAATTTAATACTAATAAATGTAAAAGGCTGAATAAACATACTTTAAATATCATAGTTCACTCATGCGAATAAATTACTAATTTATTCTTCAACCCACCAAGGAAAAATTTCGCCAAATATGTGTGTTTAGCAACATACTTATTAAAAACTTTAATTTTGCGCTCCTAATCACAAGCTTTTCAAAAACACCGTTACAATAATTTACGTAACTCTTACATTAACCCCAGTAATGAAAACGCAAATGTCACCGCAAGTATGGATACAAACCATCGGACGCGGACTTTATCAACTAGGTTCGGCTGTGCTACTCTTTTACACGCCTATCGTTTTCGTTAACTATGGTAACTTATCGGCAACCGAAGTCGGGTTAGCTGTCGGAGGAGGTTCGGTAGCGGGGGTTATCGGGAATATTCTCGGTGGAATACTCACCGACTCTCCCAAGGTGGGACGCAAGCTGACTTTGTTTGCTTCAGCGACGTTTGCAATTATCTCTGCAACTATAGCGGTATTTACTAGAAATTTTGCGTTGTTGCTGCTAGCAAATACATTTTTCGGATTAAGTACGGGTTTATATTGGACTGCCGCTGATTCATCCGTTATGGATGTAACTACCCAAGAACAGCGTCAAGATGCGTTTTCGTGGTTGGGTGTGGCTGATAACGTTGGTTATGGTATCGGGACTTTGGGTGGAGGTCTGCTACTTAAATTACTTCATCCAGTGCAATTGATATTTGTTGCGGCTGGTGTGACGTTTTTGGTAATGTTATTTTTATTCGCCTTTGGGATGACGGAGACTCGTCAAGCAACAAGCGAAAGTCACGATTTGCAGAAGGGTTGGAAAACTGCTTTGACTGATACCCGATTGCTAATTTACTTGTTGGTGAATACGTTATTTATTACTTATCTGGCTTTAGCAGGTGGAACATTACCGCTGTATTTTGTCAACTTTGGTGGAACGTCGGATACAGCCGTCGCTAACTTGTTTACCTGGGGGTATGTTGCTTTGGGTGCCCTGTTACAGGTTCCAATTATTAAAGTTCTCAATAGATTTAGTTATTTGACTTCGCTGATGATTTCGATGGGAATTTGGGGTTTGGGGTATTTGCTAGTGTGGATTGTGGGTAGTCCGGAAAATGGACAGATTTACCAACTGGGTATTTTCGCAGTGTTTGCGATCGCATCCATCATCCACAAGCCTACATCATCCGCGTGGATTTCGGAACTTGCCCCAGCTTCGTTGCGGGGGGCTTATACTGCGATCGCATACCAATGTTGGACACTTGGATATATCATTGGTCCCATTGTCGGTGGTTGGGCAATCGACCAACCTGGTAGTATTGCCAGAAATACTTGGTTAATAGTAGGTTTGAGTACGCTATCGGGAATAGTAGTGTTGCAAGTATTAAATCAACAGTATTCAGCTGCAAAGGAAAAAGCTATAGTTGAAAGCTAATTTTAGTTATGTAGAGACGCGATACATCGCGTCTTTGATGCATCGCGTCTCCAATACATCACGTCTCCATTCCACTAACGATATATCGCCTCTCCATTACTGTACCAAGTTAAAATTATTTCTAGGAAACACAAATATTTTTACCAATCAGCAGGAGTTGTAGACACCTGTTGGTTAATGAAGAGAGGGGTTTATTTATGGAACAAAAAATTGATTGTAAAGTACAGTGCGTCAATGGGTGTGTTTTGGGAGAAAAATGCCCTAATGTCGAGTTTCGAGAAGCTACAGCTAAGTTTCTTGAAGATACACCTTTAGATAAAATGTTGGAAATGGCTGAAATGGCACGTATGAAGAAACTTAGCGAACCTCCAAAGTGGATTTTACCAGATGATATTTAGATATGAAGTTAGGAGTTAGAAGTTAGGAGTTAAGAGTTAGGAGTTGGGAGTTAGGAGTTAGGAGTTAAGAGTGAGTAATAAATGTTGTTTTTTCCTAATTTGGAATAATTAGTAATTTGAAAGACTTAGATACTCGATGAAAATGAGAAACCCGGTTTCTTTAAGAAACCGGGTTTCTAGTCCCCACGACTATCCCTTAACTGACAAGTATTGAGTCAGGTATTCTATTGTGGACTAAATATAAATAGATTTTTAAAAACCTTGTGCAACTTATTAAATAATTTACAATGGACAAACACCGCTTAAGAAAAATCCTCATCGGTGATTTTACATGGACAAGAATATTAAAGTCTTTATTATTTATATATCTCTTTTTCGCCACCTATATTTATTTCCGTGCTGATAGCATGATTTTTCTACCGCAACCAGCTAGCTATCAAGACACAAAGGATATTATTAAACTGACAAGTGCAGATGGAACAAAGCTATCAGCTATTTATTTACAAAATCCAACTGCTAAATATACGATTATTTATGCTCATGGCAATGCTGAAGATTTGGGAGATATCAAACCAACATTACAAAAATTAAACAAACTTAATTTTAATGTCTTTGCCTACGATTATCGCGGCTATGGTACAAGCGAGGGAACACCAACGGAACAGAATGCTTATAAAGATATTGATACGGTTTACAATTATATAAACCAAAATTTAAAAACTCCACCACAAAATATAATTGTTTATGGACGTTCGGTTGGTGGTGGTTCAGCAGTAGATTTAGCTGCGAGGAAACCTGTTGCGGGCTTGATTGTTGAAAGTTCTTTTAGTTCGGCTTTTATGGTTAAAATACCTTTGCAAATTTTACCTTTTGATAAATTCAACAACCTTGAAAAAATTAAAACTGTTAAATCCCCTGTTTTAGTAATGCACGGTAAAGCTGATGATGTAATTCCTTTTTGTCATGGAGAAAGATTATTTGCGGCTGTAAATTCGCCAAAACTCTCGCTTTGGGTAGATGCAGCAAATCATAATGATTTTTTTGATGTTGCACGCAAAGAATATGAAAATATCTTGCTTGACTTTGTGAAGTTAGTGGATAAATAGACCCTTAACTGGCATTTTGCACCGAATTGTATTGTCAAGCAGAAAAATAACTAAATATTTATAGGCACTTGCATTTGTATAAAATATAGTAGGGGCTACGCAATGACATTCCACCAAAACAAAAAAAAAAATAAAATATTAAAATATTTTTA
>CAXTCQ010000005.1:50656-70836 GCA_964242965.1 uncultured Calothrix sp.
AATCGCCATTTCTTTTTTTATAAAATATTTTAGGGCCAGGGATTTGCCGTGCCCCTACGACAATCTCAACTTACACGGTGTACTTTATTTAGATGAAATCTACTGTATCAATGAAGGAAGAAGTTTGTTTGCGTAGCGTGCCCAATTAGGGGTAATTTCGCCACCTACTTCGAGGGTTTGGAGGTTTTGAAAGATGGGTTTTTGCGGTTTTGGCGGAAGTTTTTTTGACCCCCTCGCAAACTGCGTCTGGACGCTTTGCGGGGTAAGGGTTTAGAATTGAGGGATTCCCCTTAATTGGGGAAGCAAATTGATTGGAAACTTGTCAATGGGTTGCTCTACCCCGGCATTGTGTTCTGTTGCCATTCCCCTTAATTGGGGAAGCAAATTGATTGGAAACACCCTGTCTCTAGGTCTTCCAACACTAGGGGGAACTGCAAGAATTCCCCTTAATTGGGGAAGCAAATTGACTGGAAACAATCTATATAAGCTTTTCTCCGTACATGCACAAAATATAAGTTAACCCTTTTGTGCTTCAAATTTTACTATTTAAGGCTTCGCAGGATATTTAAAGCAACTGCCTCCGCCGTTTTGATGCCGTCGATACCAGCGCTGAGGATTCCCCCTGCGTATCCGGCTCCTTCTCCAGCAGGATAAAGACCTTCCGTATTCAAACTTTGACCATCCTCTTTACGTTTAATCCGAATCGGGGATGACGTGCGTGTTTCCACCCCTGTCAATACAGCATCGTCCATTGCAAATCCTTTAATTTGTTTATCGAAAGCGGGAAGTGCCTCGCGGATGGCTGCGATCGCATAATCTGGCAAACTCGAACTCAAATCGGTCAAATGCACTCCCGGTGTATAAGATGGCTTAACTTCGCCTAATGTTGTAGAGGGGCGATGGTTGAGAAAGTCTCCTACCAGTTGCCCTGGTGCCTCGTAAGTGCCACCTCCCAACTTAAAGGCTCCCTCTTCTAGACAACGTTGAAAGTCAATTCCCGCCAAGGCATGACCGGGATAATCGTCAGGTGTGATACCCACGACGATAGCACTGTTGGCATTGCGCTCGTTACGAGAATATTGGCTCATACCATTAGTAACAAGTCGTCCCGGTTCCGATGCTGCTGCTACCACCAAGCCACCCGGACACATGCAGAAGCTATAGACCGAACGACCATTTTGGCAGTGGTGAACCAGTTTGTAGTCGGCAGCACCTAAAATCTTATGACCTGCCTGCGTGCCGAAACGACAGCGATCGATTATAGCCTGGGGATGCTCGACGCGAAAGCCGATAGAAAAGGGTTTAGCTTCGATGTAAACTCCCCGGTCGAACAGCATTTGGAAGGTGTCGCGGGCGCTGTGACCCACTGCGAGAATCACATGCTCGCTGGCGATATATTCCCCACTAGCAAGGGTGACTCCCCGCACTTTTCCTTGAGCGATGTCGATATCTTCAACCCGACTTTGAAAGCGAATTTCGCCACCCAATGATTCGATTTGGGCACGGATACTTTGGACAATCCCCACTAGTTTGAAGGTGCCGATGTGGGGTTTGTTGATGTATAAAATTTCCGGCGAGGCTCCAGCGTTGACGAACTCCGTCAGCACCTTACGCCCGTAATGCTGGGGGTCTTTGACCTGACTATATAATTTGCCATCCGAAAATGTACCAGCACCACCTTCCCCAAATTGAGCATTGGATTCGGGGTTGAAGTCTGATTTTTTCTTCCAAAAACCAAAGGTGTCGGCAGTGCGATCGCGTACCATTTTCCCGCGTTCTAAAATCAGCGGACGGAACCCCATTTGCGCGAGCATCAAACCAGCAAACAATCCGCAAGGTCCAGTACCAATGACGATAGGTCGAATTGCCAAGTTACTGGGGGCTTTTGCTACCATGCGGTAACTCATGTCTGGCGTGGTAGTTACATGGGGGTCTTTTTTTAGACGCTCTTTAATAAGCTTTTCCTGGGTCGTCTCTACATCTAAAATATAGACGAGGATAATCTCTCCCTTTTTACGGGCATCGTAACTGCGCTTGAAGATTGTATAGTTGATTAACTCCTCGCTTGCGATCTGCAATTTCTTGAGGATGGCAGATGCGATCGCGTCTTCAGGATGATCGAGAGGAAGTTTTATTTCTGAAAGTCGTAACATACTTGCATCTTGGAAAACTTTAGTAATTGTGCGATCGCGGTGATACTCGATGGCGAGGACTCGAACGCGCTGAAAATATTTTCTGGCAAGTCGCGTTGAATTTCATCAATTGTTACATTCAACATAAAATGCCATAGCCTAATGGGCAATACTCATTCAATTGTAGATGATGCGTCCGCTTCCAGTTGGGCTGAATATTTAAATCCAATTTTTAATCAAACTTATAGCCTAGCTATGTACCATGTTTATTTAGAGTCCTGATGCAGTACACAACAGCTTTGACACCACACCCAGATTCTCGCAAAAGTAGCGAATTCACAATATAAGCTACACTGGAAAGCATTATCACTGCTTCTGGCTTTGTTGTCATGGTTCGTTGGTTCAACATCTCAGGTCCTTGTGAACCTGCTAAACATTACATGTTATCGCCGACCTTAAGGTTGCCTAATTTGTCGCGGTTAATTCAGCAAGAAAGCTACTTTGTGATTCATGCTCCGCGTCAAACGGGCAAAACTACAGCAATGCTAGCGTTAGCCAAACAGCTAACAGAAAGCGGACGCTACTGTGCAGTTACTGTATCAGCAGAAGTAGGAAATGCTTTTAGTCACGACCTGGGAGGTGCAGAATTGGCAATTCTTGCCACATGGCGTGATAAAATAACAGATAGATTGCCATCCGACTTGCAACCCACTACATGGGTAGAAGGACCACCTGGACAGAGAATCCGAGCGAATCTTAGACTTTGGGCACAGTCAATTCAGCGACCGATAGTACTATTTATTGATGAAATAGACTCTTTAAAAAACGAAGTGTTGATTTCTGTTTTACGACAACTGCGCGATAGTTATTCTGAACGTCCTAAAAACTTTCCTTTATCTGTAGGATTGATTGGATTGCGAGATGTGCGAGATTGTAAAGTTGCTTCTGGTGGTAGCGAGCGGTTGGGTACTGCGAGTCCGTTTAATATAAAAGACCGCTCTTTGACGATGAGAGATTTTAATGCTCCTGAGGTAGCACAATTATACCAGCAACATACGGATGATACGGGACAAGTTTTTACACTTGAAGCAGCCCAAATGGCTTATGATTTAACTCAAGGACAACCTTGGTTAGTAAATGCCTTAGCGAAAGAAATTGTTGAAGAATTAGTAACAGATACACAAGTAACAATTACAGTAGAACATATCAGTAAAGCCAAAGAAATACTAATTTCACGTCAAGATACTCACCTTGATTCCCTTGCAGAAAGACTTACTGAACAGAGGGTACAAGCAATAATTGAACCAATGTTGGCAGGTTTAGAATTAGGAAACGTACCCAATGATGATATTCAATTTGTTATAGATTTAGGTCTATGTAAAATGAGCCAGCAAGGAGGATTGGTAATTGCAAATCCGATTTACCGCGAGGTCTTACCACGAGTATTGACGGTAACACCAATGGCAAGCTTGCCTCAAATTGCACCAACTTGGTTAAATAAAGACGGGGAATTAGATGTTGATGCTTTGTTGCAGGCATTTATTGATTTTTGGCGGCAACATGGAGAACCTTTACTTGGTACTACATCATTTCATGAAATCGCACCCCATATAGTATTAATGGCATTTTTACATCGCGTTGTAAATGGGGGTGGTACTTTAGAGCGGGAATATGCGATTGGCTCCGGTCGCATGGATTTGTGCTTGAGATATAAAAATGTGACTTTGGGAATTGAGGTAAAGGCTTGGCGAGATAAAGTAAAAGACCCAGAGTCCGAGGGGTTAGACCAGTTAGATGCTTATTTGGAAAGGATAAAAGTAAATTATGGTTGGTTGTTTGTTTTTGACCGACGTAAAAACGCACCACCTTTTATCGAACGCTTGAAAACTAAAACTGCGACGACAAAAAAAGGGCGCTCTGTGGTTATTTTACGGGCTTAAAAATTCTTCAAAGAATTGCTTTGAAAATTGGTCGAACGGATTTTTTGTCATCTGCCACCCTGTATTGACGTACTAGTTAATGCAACAACTTTGAGGCATCAATATTCACTTCGCGCCTGGTTATCTACTAGATACTTTTTATATTTAATATTCTTTATAGTGTAATGTACTAATATATTTGAGAGGATTGATGCAATTACGTGTAGAACATGGAAAACGGAAAAATAAGATATTAGTACTCAAAAATGTCTTCTGAAAAAATCCCTTCAGCTACTTTAGTAACAGCACCAGTCATTGTCACCAAGAACCCATCACTAATTTCTATCGCAATTAGCCCCCCCTGCATATGAACCGCGATTGATGAATCGCATAAACCTAAACGATGAGCTACAGCCGCAGCAGCGCTACTACTGCTACCAGAAGCTAAAGTGTAACCTGCTCCTCTTTCCCAAATTTCAATTTGAATATTATTACGATCGAGAACTTTCATGAACTGAACATTAGTACGATTGGGAAATATTGAATGAACTTCCAGCAACGAGCCATACTTTTTTGCCAGGTCTGGTGTGACTTCCGGAAGTAGGATGACGCAGTGTGGATTACCAACTGTAGCTGCACAAAAGCTAAAAGTTTGATTGTCAACTGTAATGCTCTCTTGGAGGACTTCTCTAGGCTCCCCCACAACAGGAATCTTTTCGCTTTGGAAGCTAACATGACCCATTTCGACTCGAACACTTTTGCCAAACTCGGTAACACAGGCTTTTACCTGTCCTCCAAGTGTTTCGATATCAAACTCCTCTTGGCCTACAAGGTGTTTATCCCACAAGTAGCGAGAAAATATTCTTAATCCGTTACCGCTTTTTTCTGCCTCGCTACCATCTGGATTAAAAATGCGTAAGGCAAACCTTGAATCCTTGGAAGGAAGCGGACCAAATAGAATTCCATCTGAGCCAATTCCAAAATTCCGGTGACAAATCCGCTCAACTTTTTCCGGGGTTAACTCAAACCCTAAGTCTTCAGGAGCAATGACGAGATAATCATTTCCGAGAGCGTGATATTTAGAATATTTCACGATGCTTGCACCACCAAAAATTGCATAACTGTTATCATACAAGGTTAAGAAAACAGATATGCTAACATTTTACCAAGAACTGCCATTTTCCAAAGTCATCCTTAGTACATCTCACATTTCATTAACATAAAATAATAAAATAAGAACAGTTATGCTTCAAAATTTATGAATATCAAAATTGTTTTACCTGATGAGGTGCGCGTTTATGTCGAAGCACAGGTGATGGCAGGTGCTTACAGCAGCATAGATGAATATTTGATTGATTTGGTAGGTGGAAGCTAACCAAATAATCTACACTCATTTATTACAACACACTTTTTATCTCCCGCGTTCCCAGACAATAAATTATATAAGCAATGTAGAGAGATAGCAGTGCTGCCCAGAAACACCATATTGATACAAACGCATAGTGAAAAACAATGTAACTGAAGGCTGCTGAACAAAAAATCAACCCTCCAAAAACTTTGAGCTTTGCTTCAGAGGCAATCAAAAAAGGAATTACAACAATACATGCGTAGATAAGGTGAGACATATCTCTAGGCATTAATGCGTCGAAGATAAGTATAGTTTGATAATCGATTGAGCCATATAGCGTTGCAACAGGTAACCACTGCTCATTAACAAAAAAGGGGATATACAATAGCGTCCCATAGATTATCCCCATAACAGCAGCAAGCCGACAAATATTCTTGATGCCTGTATCTTGCTCAATCAATGAAACTGACCAGGGAGCCCAGAATAACCAAAAACAGTGGGAGAAAAATAGAAAGCCCAAAGAACCCAGTTGGACTAAATTTTTACTGTCTGAATTCGTCCCAATCCACACAAGACCTTCCAAAGCCTGCTGTATCCCAAAGGCTAGCGGTATGACAGCAAAAGGCAAATACATCAGGTTTTTTGCCCATGCAGTTCTGAGGCAGTAAAGACCGGTGGGAATCAACAATGCACTAGCTGTAAAGCTTGCTGAGGCAGAAAAGCACATATTTATCCTATTTTTGGCATTTTGAAATGGTAAGTTTATTTCTGTTAAGCGGTTTTAGGTAAGTTAGTAAAAATAAATATGAGTATGTTACAACTTGTCAATATGCTTTAAACCCGATGCCTTTAACCAATAACAACTAACATAGACGCGGAGCGGCTTCCCGCAGGGTATGACGACCATAGCCAGTTTGCTTTATTCTTACGACCTACTTAGTACATCTCATATTTCATTAACTGACAGGGCAAGGTGCCATTATATACCGCAATCCGCTGGGACGATTTCAACCCAATCGATTGCGACAGTTCCTTATTCCCACTTAACACAAAAGCAGTCCAGCCTTTAAAACGTTGTTTCAGCACGTCGCCCAAAAGCTGATAAAATTCCCCCAGGTCGCTATCTCGCCCCAACCTTTCGCCATAGGGTGGATTGCAGAATAATACACCGCTGTCTGCGGGTGCGACAACTTCGGTAAGATCCATTTGCGAAAACCAAACATGACTATCAACGCCGCAGTTTTTAGCATTTGTGTTTGCAATCTCTATTACATCTTCATCGCGATCGCTTCCCCAAATCGGCGCGGGCAAGGTATCTAATTGGCTCGCTTTGGCTTCCTCAATCAGCGTTTCCAACAGCGACAGGTCAAAGTCGAGCCAGGTTTCAAACCCAAAGCGATCGCGGAATAATCCCGGTGCAATATTAAGTGCCTTTAAGCAGGCTTCCAAGGGTAAGGTGCCAGAACCACAAAGAGGGTCATAGAACATCTGTTCTTTTTGCCAACCTGAAAGTTGAATCAGAGCAGCAGCTAGAGATTCCTTAAGAGGTGCAGCTCCAACGGCAGGACGGTAGCCTCGGCGGTGTAAACTATTTCCCGAACTGTCAAGGCTGACGGTACAATAGTCGAGGTCGATATGCACATTGACCCGCACATCGGGTTCAATTAGCTCCACATGCGAACGCTCGCCAAACTTTTCCTGCTGCTGGTCAACGATAGCATTTTTGACCTGGAGTGCTGTGAAGTGGGTATGGTTGAGTTGTTCGTTTTTGCCCGTGGCGTTTACTGCCAATGTTCGGTCTGGGGTTAGGTAGCTTTCCCAATCGATGGTTTGGATACCGCGATAGAGAGCTTTTGCATCTCGGCAAGGAAAATGATGCAACTTCATTAAAATTCGGAACGGCAATCTAGCCCAGAGGTTGACGCGATAAAGCAGAGTGCGATCGCCCTCAAAGCCAACACCGCAAAATCCCGGCTCCACCGAGCGAGCGCCTAGTTGCTCTAACTCGGTCGCCGCAAGCGCTTCTAATCCACGAGCAACCGTTGCAAAATACTGATTCATAATGGTATTGATACAAATTTAGATTTAAAAGTAAAGCAAACTCGATATTCGATATAGAAATCCTATTTGATTTTTGAACAGATATGTAGGGTGCGTTAGGACTTCGTCCTAACGCACCTTATAATATCTAACCTTGTTCAAAAATCAAACATGAGTCTTATAGAACTCATGTTTAATTTTTAAAATACACGTAGGGTGCGTTACTTTATAGAAAAATCTGGAAATCTTATTTTTCGTCTGAATTTGAGACAGTCGTAGGGGCACGGCAGTGCCGTGCCCCTACAATATTGTGGGCTAAACTTATTTTCAAGGGAAAATGAAACAGCCCTGGCTTCTTAAGGGGGGTTAGGGAAGATCGAGTCTTAACACCAAGCGTATTGAAATGAGAACGGACGCTGACACGACTACCTATCACTTTTGTGTTTCCGTAGGGGTAGGACAGGTTTTATTTACAAAGTCACATTTATAAACGTAGGGTTCTTGCCAACTTAGAGGAATTTCGAGTAAATCTCGCGTTCCTGTCATTCCTTGACCGATAAATAATAATAAGGCAATAGAATTTAAAATTGTGTGGATGACACGCCAGCGATGCGATTTATCTTTATAAATTGCTGGGACAATAGCTAAAGAAAAAATCATTAACATTGCTGCTGTAATGCCAATATAGTAATGCGACCAATACCATTCATTATCGCGGCGAAATACTCCGTCCTGGAAACCAATAATTACTATACCTGCACCAGTTAAAGTTGCAAATACACCCCGCCATAACTTACTCTTTGCCCGATAAAGAAATACTAAAGATATAATAGTAGCCGCAAACATTAACAGGATGAAAACTACTTGAAAAGGTGTTTTTTTCCATAATTGGTTACTGATAATATTTTTGCCAATTGCATAGCTTAATCCTAATAAAGTTAATCCTACAACCGAAGCCGTTAGGCAGTTTCCCAACCGTCTATGTTCCGAGCCACTGATAGGAGGAATGCTACTTTTACCACCACCGATTGTTTGCAAACGACGCTGACGGGTTGACCATGCAAAATTAACTACCATCCCAATCAGAGGAAATACGAAAAATACTGCGATCGCTGGATGAACCAGGGCAAGAAAATCTGATGTTTCCATAGTAACTCCTTTTTTGACACACCTGTTTTTATTTATTTGTGCCGACCGACTTAAACTAACGACACTAGCTAGCTTGCTTGTTCTTTTTCTGATAAAGACAATCTAAAGCTTCTTCCCAGTAGTTAAATTAGTTTAAGCTGAGAATCAGTTCATCCTTCTAAAAACTTCATTGCCACCTCATTCATGCAATAACGCTTACCCGTAGGTGTCGGATCATCATCAAACACATGACCCAAATGCCCACCACAGCGATTTCATGGCTTTAGATTCCGATTATGTAACTTCAAGCAGTGATGTCATTTGCTGTAGCTCGAATTAACTTGATTGTTGCTTGAATAATCAGCCTGAAGATTATTAGATTCTAAGAATTTAAGTTTGTAATGCTGAGATTTCGCCTGCTGTTTTTCTTATGATTTTCTCAGCAAATTTTAATTTTACAGCAGAATTCAGAAGACAGGAGACATAATTAGCTGTTTTGTCCCCACTCGCTGGGGAAAATAATTGATTGGAAACTCATCAAACCCTCCTCCTGGCATATCCTACTTCTTCACCCCGTCGGGAAATTAACGGACTAAAAACCTGAGCAGAGGTAAGTATAACTACTAGCAGTGGAAATACAGTAAACTTGCTTAATGAATCAAAGCTTTTAAGTTTGATTGCGATTAAACTAAGTTGCTAGCTATCATAAAGTCATGTTATTTTAGTAGATTGTAAGAATAATAAATAGACAAGGATAGTTAGTATAAAGCTTTTACATATACTCGATTATTTTGAAGTTTTACCTTTTTGCTTGACTTGCAAGTGATTCGATATCTATAAAGAATGTATAGGTAAATACTATTCTTGAAATCATTTTAAAAACCTTTATGCATAAATCACTTATAGTCGGGCTTGTTGGTATTTGTTCGTCAATATTTTTGACTTTAAATGAAGCCAAAGCCGCAAAAGTAAACTACAAATTCGACGCTAATTATACTGTAGATGTTAGTTTAAAGTCAGTATCGGGCATATTCTCATCGCTTTCTTTTCAAGGTACGAGCGATAATACTTTCTATGGATTAAATACCATCAATGGGAAATCATTCGTTTCAATTGATACAAACGGCAGCTATATCGCAAGCACGTCGCCTGCTTATATATTGGAAAAAATGAAGCTTTCTCCATTGGAAGCGATAAACGTTGATGATGGTCTTGTTGTACTCGGTAGCGGACTAAATAAGCTGTACCTCCACGAGTATGCAAGCGGCGCTTTGGACATGAGTCACGGTACTGGATTTGGTACGGTAGTATTGAAAATATTTGGCGGTGAGGGGCTATTTTCGGACGCGACCGGATATATTGACGTATTGGAATACATCAAACTGACGGGATTTGACGAGTATCAAAATTTGAAAGCGATATCGAGTTTAGCCTTAAATTTCAACGTTGAAGTTTCATCTACGCCGCGACCAATACCTGAAAGTAATGGTGTTTTATTCTTACTAGCACCAGCTGCAATGATTTACGGTTTATACCGTACCCGCACAATCTGTGTCAATTAATAATTGCGTCAAATATCTTCATCGCAAAAGCCTCTATTTTCACGTTCTTACGTCCGTCGTAACGCACTCCTCCCCTTAAAAATGGTGCGTTACGAGAAGCTAACACATACCCTACGTATCTTTTCAAAAATATGCAGGGGGAGTCCTATAGATCCCCGACTTCGTAAAAGTTGTCGGGTATCTGATAACTGCGACATGTGAAAATTAATGAAACAGACCACTACCCCTACTCCCTCGTTCACGCAATATAAGGTGAATTAATTACTACTACACGTCGCCCATTAACTAAAGATTGATACACCATTGCCGCGACTTCAGCGCGTGTTGCTTCACGAGTTGGGTTAAATTGCTTGATGTTTGGATAATTAACAATAATACGTTTCTCAGTAGCAACTATGACTTCATCTTTCGCGTAATCAGGTATATTCCTTTGGTCATCGTAGGATTTTAAAGCCTTAGCTGCACTCGCAGTTAACCCCAATCCATTTACTAACGAAACTATAATTTGGACTCTTTGAATATTTTCATTTGGACGGAACGAGTTATTCGGATATCCTGATAGAAACTGTCCTTGATATGCTTGTTGAATAACTTTATATGCCCAAAAACTTTCGGGAACGTCACGAAATCTTATCGCTTGTCGTTTGCTTTGTGGATTGAAAGCTTTAACGAGTAACGCCGCATATTGCGATCGCGTCATGGTCGCATCGGGTTTAAAAGTGCGATCGCGGAATCCCGTCACTATTTCCAATTTATACAATTCTCGAATAAATTCCTCTGCCCAATGTCCCCTAATATCGATTAATTCACCAACTGGTATAGGTTGCGGAGTCGGGTTTGGTGCTGGTACAGGTATTGGTATCGGTAGTTCAGGTATTGGTGCTGGTACGGGTATTGGTATTGGTGCTGGTGTGGGAGGTGTTGGAGTTGGAATTGGTATAGGTGTTGGAGTTGGAGTTGGACTTGGTGCGGGTGTTGGAACTTGATTCCCAATAAATTCGATATTACCTTTACATTTAGTCGGTTCAACATGATTCCTGACAGAAACCAGTTTATTGGTGCTGGCATTTTGCAAATCAAATTGTCCGTTGTCGCGGAAAATATTACCACCCGGACTATTGACAGTACCGATATCTGGTGACGCATTCCCGATAACCGTCATCCCATCTTGGATATTGCTTGTGCATGTGTTATTTCGTAAAATCGGACGTGCATCGCTAGAAACAACTATCCCCGAACGGTTTTCGTAAATTTGATTATTTGTTAGCCTTGGTGATGCAGTATCGCTGATAGCTATCCCAAAACCCGTTTTAAAACAAGCATTATTGCGAACATCAGCTTTGGCATTTTTGGCAACTGTAATTCCATTCGCCGCATTATCGGTACAGACATTATCCCGAATAATTGGGTTCGCGTCACCCGTTACGAAAACACCTTCACGCTTCGACTTAGTAAACGTACAATTTGCAACTAAAGGCGTAGTTGATTCTACCCAAACACCAGTCCCGCGACTTCCCGAACCAATAACAGTTATACCGCGTAATTCCGAACCACTAGCCATCGACACAGCAATATTTTGACGCGCAAACGTGCGGCTGAGGTATTCACCGCTACCTTCAATTACGATATTGCTACCTTTATTCGATTCATTTCCAACGAGACTAACTCCACCCGGAATCGCCAAAGGAAACTTTTCGCCGCTTTCGGCATTGTAATTACCATCAGCTAGTTGAATTATATTACTCGCCGTTGCTATTTGTAATGCCCTTGTAATCGTTTTCAAGGGGAAAAGTTGACTACCAGCTGCACCATCGTTTCCACTCCCTGAGTTCACGTAAATTGTTGTAGCCATATTTATATATTTATAAAGACATAGACATAGTAGCGCTAAGAAGAGGGAAGTTAGGAGTAGGGAGTAGGGAATAGGCGACAAGGGGGATAAGTAGGATAAGTGGAAATACTGCAAGGGATAGATTTTATCCCCCCAATCCCCCTTCTTAAGGGCTTGTCATTACCAACATTTTTTATCTAAGCAAACCGTTTAAACCATTATCACGTCTGGGATTGAAAATCCCAGTCTCATAGGCTAAGTCCGTTAAAACGGACTATCAGAAGTTAGCAGTCAAATTTATCTGAACTTTTGCTATTATTAGACATCTCCGAAAAATAATGTAGAGACGCAAAATTTCGCGTCTCTACAAGGATTTCAAATCGCGCATAATTAATTTGTGGAGATGTCTATTAGACAACGGTTTATAACCGTTGGCGGGATAAGGGACAATTAAAAATTAAAAATTAAAAATTAAAAATTGACATGCGCCGATCGTATTTTACCGTGGCAGAGCTGCATTAAAAACTTGTTGTGCAGTAAGTTTTAGTTGGGGGAATGTTGGAGAAATAATTAAATCATTGCCCGTGAACTTGGTAACTTGGTATTCATCTCCAAGAAGTTGACATACTGAGAAAGTAGGCTGTTTTGGGTCTCCAATAAATTTTTTACCCCCCAATCCTCTATAATCAACAATCCAAAATTCAGGAATGCCCATTTCTTCATAATCCGCAAACTTTTTATGGTAATCATCCCGCCAGTTAGTACTAACAACTTCAACTACTAAGGGTACGGATACAGCATCTGTTACCGTTGATTCTTTTTTCCATAGCGGTTCCAAATCAAAATTATCAAGATTGTCAAGATTTAATAACAATACATCGGGTGAGTAAACCGACAACGCACTAGGGGTTCGGACGAATGCAGTTTTTGGAATGGTGTAGGGTAAATCCATTCGGTCATATTCTATCGTTATTTTTCGAGCCAAAAATCCAACAACTTTTTCGTGGTCTCCGGTAGGTGGTGCCATCTCAATAATTACTCCGTCGTGTAGTTCGTACTGCTTCCCGTTATTGGGGAACCACTCTATAAATTCTTCGTAGGTTACGGGCTTGGTTAGGGTAGTGGTCATAGTTACAACCGGAACATTTATTTGACTTTAACATTTCTCACTCGAATGGGATTCCCAATACTTTTTCCATAACCAAATCATTTTAATTGCTGTTATTACCCCAAATTTTCCTCTGGTTGGATAGGCTATTTTTCTTAACCAAGTAGTATTTGGATAAGTGAGACAAGGGGGATAGGGGGACAAGGAGATAAGAAAAAATTGGTTCTTCCCTGTCTCTCCCATCTTCTTTGTCCCCCCTTTCCCCTATTTCTCCCTACTTTCTTTCCCGACTCATAAACCTCTGAATAATCTCGTACGCATGTTTTACTTCGTTTGTCAAGCCTAATTCTTGAAACATTTGAGCAGCTTTTTGCAAATCGGCAACTGCGCTTTTTTTATCGCCGAGTTGAAACCGGGCAACGCCTCTATTACCGTAAGCTTGGGGAAGATTGGGGTCAATTTGCAAAGCTTTACTAAAGTCATTAATTGCACCTTGTTGGTTGCCCAAATTAGAACGGGCTGTACCTCGGTTATAATATGCCTCGGCGAGTTTCGGATTGCGTTGAATTGCTTGATTGAAATCGGCGATCGCAGCTTTGGTATCTCCCATTCGTAGATGCGTAGTTCCTCGATTGTTATAAGCATCGACAAAGTTGGGATTAATTTGTAGTGCTTGGTTGTAGTCTTGGATTGCACCCTTCATATCGCCAGTTTCGCGTTTAGTTAATCCTCGGTTGTAGTAAGCTTGCGAGTCTTTGGGGCTAATTTGTAATGCTCGATTGAAATCAACCATAGCCTCTTTAACATTACCCAAATCTGCACGTACAATTCCGCGATTCAAATAAGCATCGACTAATTTTGGATTAATTTGTAATGCTTGATTATAGTCAGTTATAGCTCCTTGGGTATCGCCTACACTGTATCGAGTAATACCTCGATTATTGTAAGCTTCGGCATCTTTGGGATTGAGACGCAATGCTTGATTGTAGTCATCGATTGCCCCTTTTGCATCACCGATTTGACGGCGAGTATTGCCGCGATTATTGTAAGCATTGCTATAATCGGGGTCTAATTTTAAAGCTCGATTATAGTCATCGAGTGCCCCTTTATTATCGCCCAAATCGGCACGAACAATACCGCGATTGTAGTAAGCTGCGGCTAATTCGGGATTGAGTTTGATAGCTTGATTGTAGTCTGCGATCGCACCGCGTTTATCACCCTGTTGATAGCGCAAAGTCCCTTTTTTAAAAAAGGAAACTGCATCATTATAAATAGTTGGTGATGGACTATTAATACTTGCTGCAATTGTTAGCGATGATATTTTTGCATCTACTGGCAAATTAATAATACTTCCTAATCCAATAATTACAACTAATAATTTCCACTGCACTTAAATAACCTCATACCATTAAATAAAAAATAAACATTTGTAGACCGTAATAAACCGTAGGGTGCGCTCTTCGCTCTTGGTAACGCACCATTCGAGAGATTTTTGGTACGTTACAGCTGCACCACCCGATATTGTAGGTGCGTTACGCGCTTCACGCTAACGCACCCTACAGCTACTTTATACTTCATTCTTCAAATGCTTTCCACACCTTTTACAAAATTGAGCATCGACATCATGAAACGCTAAACCGCAACCCCAACAAACCGTTTCAACTTGATTTGCAGTTTTCAGCAATCGCTTAATCAAATCACCGATTTGCCAAGGAATCAACGCAATCCCCGTCAAAATCATCAATACCGTTAGCAATCTGCCAAATTGCGAAACCGGAGTTACATCACCAAACCCCACTGTCGTCATCGTAACTACCGAGAAATAGAAAGCATCAAAAAACGTTGTAAACACACCCGGATTTACAGGATGCTCAAATTGATAGATTAAACCTGAGTAAACAAAGATAATTACAAACAGAGTAAATAGAATTCGCGCAAAAATTACACCATCTTCGCTACTAACACCAAACAAATATTTCCGATCGATAAATCGAATCAAGCGTAAAATCCGAAACCAACGAAATAAACGGATAAAGCTAATATCACCGATTCCAATCAAGAATGGTAAAATCGCCATTAAATCGATGATGGAATAAACGCTAACTAAGTACTTAATTTTGTGTTCGGTACTCCATAGCCTTAAACCATATTCGACAACAAAAATCATTAAAATTATAGTGTCAATTACATGCAAGTACTCCCAGATATCGTGTGGTAAATTGTAAGTGTCTGCAACAAAAATCCCTGATGAAATCAAAACAAGTCCAGCAATAGTTAAGTTAAGAGCTTTACCTGCTGTTGTTTCGAGGTCTTTGAAGTAGAAATCTGTTTTTTCTCTACTCAGTAACATAAGCGACCGTTAAATAAAGGTAACTAACAAAGCACAAATTACGATAATCTGAAAAATTATCGTCTGCAATGATTCTATAAACTATGAATAACGAATATTTTATGCGCGTTGCCATCGAATCGGCAAAAAAAGGTGATTCCCCTTACGGTGCGCTAATTGTTAAAGATAATGAAATTGTCGCTATTGCCCATAACACCGTGCGAAGCGATAACGACCCATCCGCACATGCCGAAATCAATGCAATTCGTACCTTAACCGCAAAAATAAAAAATCCTTCTTTAGAAGGGTATACGATATATACGACTGGGGAACCATGTCCGATGTGCGCTACAGCGTGCGTGTGGACGGGAATATCGGAAATTGTCTACGGTGCTTCAATTCAGGATTTGATAGAAGTTAAGCAATCGCAAATTGATATATCCTGCCAAGAAGTGATTTCCAAAAGCTTTAGAAATATTCGAGTCACACCCGGTATTTTACGCGACGAATGTATGAATTTGTTTTCAAAGCAAGGTTTCTTCCTAACTTCCAACTCCTAACTCCTAACTCCCAACTCCTAACTCCTAACTTCCAACTCCTAACTCCTAACTCCTAACTCTTTACTCCCTACTCTCCTTCCAAACTAGCTAAAAACGTATTTGCGAAAATAGCGGCTTGAGTGCGATCGCGTAGGTTCAAACGGTTTAAAATATTCGTGACGTGGTTCTTAACTGTTCCTTCCGAAATAAATAATTGTTGTGCAATTTCGCGGTTATTCGCACCGCTGGCAATCAATCGTAAAACATCTTTTTCACGCGGTGTTAGCTCTGCTAAACTAGCTGGAGGTATTTGATTTGAATTGGTAGCAGACGACGGAAATTGTGTCATCAATTTTGTGACAATTCCCGGTCCTAATTGCGTATATCCTTTCTTGACTGCGCGAATTGCCACAGCTAATTCTTCGGAAGGAGTATCTTTGAGTAAATAACCCATTGCCCCATTCTGCAAAGCTGCGCTTACATATTCATCATTATCAAAAGTTGTCAAAACTAAAACTTTCACATCGCTAAATTTTTGTCTAATTTCTCGCGTTGCTGCGACTCCATCCATTATTGGCATTCGGATATCCATCATCACTACATCTGGCTGAAATTTACCAATTAAATCAATCGCATCTCGACCATTTTCTGCTTCGGCAACAACTTCTATATCTTGTTCGAGTTCTAACAGCGCTTTTAACCCTTCCCGAATCAAGCTTTGGTCATCCACAAGTAAAACTCTAATAATATTAGTCATTTTATCTATATTTGATTCATCGATACATCAACCTCAATTTTACTACCACAACCAAGAGAACTTTCAATATTAAAATCACCACCAATTGCAAGAGTGCGATCGCGCATACTTTGCAAACCGAATCCTGTCGTATTTTGACTCAAGTTAAAACCAATCCCATTATCCTGAATTAGTAAATGCAGAGCCGTTAATGTTACTGACAACTTTAGTTTAACTTCTGTCGCTTGGGCATGTTTGCAAATATTAGTAACAGATTCTTGAATAATTCGATAAATTGCCGTATTAACTTCATCTGCCATTCGATGTGAAATTTGAATATCGCAATCGAATTTGATATTAGTCGAATGCCGACAATCTTCAATTAATGCCGAAATAGCACTATCTAACGATTGTTCGCGTAGAGGATATACTCTCATTGTTGAAACTGATTGTCGGACATCGTGAAGTGTTTCCGAGCCAAGTTCTTTTGCCCGTTTTAAAAAACTCTGTGCTTTCATAGGATTGACTTGCCAAAGTTTTAAAGCTGTCTCCAATTGTAAGTTTAATACTGTCAGCGAATGTCCTAAAGAATCATGAATTTCCCTGGCAATCCGATTGCGTTCTTCAAGAGTTGCTTGGTTTTCAATTCGTAAAGCATATTCGCGCAGTTTTTCATTTGCAGCAGCAAGCTTTTCCCGACTTTGACGTTCTGACACGATTGTATTCATTAATAACAGTACAAAAACTAAAGCTAGTCCAAATAATACAACAAAACTAAAAGTAAAAAAGCGAAATCTATCTTGTCCTCCTGGTAGTAGAGGGAAACGTTGAAATTTGCGGAGAATTGTCAGGATAAATAAAGTAAATGATAATAATGTGACTACTATACGACCGGGAAGTTTAAAAATTAAACTACTTCGAGTTACTAAAATTAGATAAATAAATGGAAAAAGTCGAGATGTCCGACCGCCAAAAAAAATAGTTATTAAAATTAATAAAACTTCGCAAGCTGTATAAGCAACTTTATTAAATTGATTGCCAGTTGGTAACCGCAACCCCATTAAACCAAAAATAATCAAACTGCAAATTGTTAATTCGGGAAACTGGGACGAAAATCGCTGCCAACGAGGACTCGGTTCGACCGCGCCTAAAATTGCCATACCCAGCAGCACCCACTCCAAATATAGTAGAAATCGAAACGGATGATTTTTAATCTCAATTGGACGACTCATAAATAAAATAAAGGTGAAAGGGAAAAGGGAAAGGGTTTTTACATTTTCCCCTTTCCCTAACAAGTAGATGTTTCATCTAACTAACCTACTTTACTCTTAACCTACAACTGAAAAAAGAACCAGTTGAATTTGTAATGAGAATAACTGTGACTTAAGTCATGGTTATAATCGTGACTTTTTTCAAATGTCCTTTTCGCGTATAGCTGATTAAGATGATGGCATGAACCGAAAGAAATCCAGTAAACAAGCAATGCAACTCAAAAATCTCTCAATTTTAGCTAGTATCGTCGCTATCGGCTTAAGCACTACTTCCTTCGCATTCAAAGCAGAAGCACAGAAATCGAACTCATTGCTTGTTGCACAAGAACAACCCACAAGAGGACCGCGAGGCGATCGCTTTGCAGAACAATTGGGTTTAGACGACGCACAAAAAGCGCGAATCCAAGCGATTAAGAAAGAGACACGCGCTAAAATGGACGCAATACTCACCCCCGAACAACGTGCGCTCAAGCAAACAGCACAACAGAACGGTCAAGGAAGACGCGGAGGTAAGAACGCATTAAATCTTACCGAAGCCCAAAAAAATCAAATGAAACAAATTATGGAAGCATCCAAAGCTGAAATTAAAGGTGTTTTGACACCCGAACAACAGCAAAAATGGGAACAAATGCGCCAACAAAAGGGGAACCGTCGTCAGCAAACCCCAAGACCGAACAATTCTCCTTCCTAGTACCTCTACCTCGTCTACCTCATTTCCAGGCAGAGCCTTTATGAAGTACATTTAAACCTTTCAAGCAGGTAGGGGCACAGCAATGCTGTGCCCCTACGACTGTACCTGACTCGATAGGGAAGCGCTATATATCTAGTAATTAATCAATATATATTAGGACTACCTTCGCCCCAGATGCTGCTTGTTAGTAAAATTTTACTAAGTCGTTATAGAATATCAGCAACCAATTTAGAGCCTCTTGACTATTTACCGAATATACTTCAAACTTTTGACTTCAAACTTAAAACTCTACACCCTTTCCTTCGCCGGCGGTACAATTCCCAACTTATTTAAACCATTATCAATTTCCTTCAATAATTGAAAATCCGCTTCAGGCAAAGCAAAACCATCCTCACGCTGTTCCAAAAACGCAAAAGCCTGTCTAAACTGATACCCATTTGCATCTATCGGCGCATCTAAATGGCAAGGAATTACCCGTTCAAACTCCCACCTTGCGACAGTATCAGCCCAATCAATAGTTTCCTTGGGGGCGCGATTGAGAATGAGAGTTTGTAAAATCGGTGCTACGAACAATCGCCCATCCCCCCGCAGTGCTTCAAATGACCGCTGCCAATCCTGCCTCCATTTAAACGGGTATAATCCGAAATAAGCTTTTTTTGAGCGTTCTTTTGCTTTAAAAGCATCTCGAAACACTTCACCCCACGCAGGCAATTCGAGTACGCTGGGTCGAAAATACATCGAAAATAGTGCAATCCTCTGCCATCCTTTACGACGATTGACTGCGTTATCTGCGATCGCATCACTCGCTTTATCCTTAGCATGAAACAGTAAAGGATATGTATCAATTTGTGCAATATTCGGCGGTTCTTCTGGTATCGAAACCACCGAGTCGGTTACTAAAAGCGTTTTGGAAAGCTGATGAAAAAATGCAACTTCCGCAAACCTACCCGGTCCAAGCTCAATCGGACCAAGTAGTGCATAGTCAAATTCGCTAGCAAAGGGAGTTTGACTACTGTCTTGTGGAAGTACTTGAGTGCGACGAGCAGGTATACCAAGCCAACTCAAAGGCAGATTTAGGGGAAAACTCCATTGATGGGGAGCAACGAACACTTGTGCGTTGGGAAAAGACCGTGCAAAGGGTCCAACAAAAATTTTGTGTTCCAAACCGGAGATAGTTGGCAAAATAATGTATTTTACATCACCATACTCTTTAACTAACTCGTTGAGAAGGCGGATACATTCAGGTGTTGGGGCAACGGGAGCATATATCAACAAACCGCCTTCGCTAAGTTTGACTGCGGTCATGCGAATTGGTACAATTACGTAGAAAATACCTTGGATTTGGTCAAAAGTCCATACAGTATCTTTGACTACTTCTTTGCGGATTGTTCGCCGCTTCCCGAATGGGTAAATTGGCAAAGTGAACCAGAAACGCCATGAAAAGTCTTTGTTTTCTGCGCCACTATTTACCACTTTACAAATCCCCCATCCCAATTTTCTAATCTTTGACAATCGAATCAGATTCAAATTTTAGCGCGATATTGTT
>CAXTCQ010000005.1:70936-98592 GCA_964242965.1 uncultured Calothrix sp.
TCGATTGGTGGGGGATTTTTGCGGATTTGTTCGGGATTGAGCGTGGTCATATTAAAAGCTTGCCACTTGGTTGTCACAAATTTAAATTTACCCATGCCGATACCACCGTTGGTTTTAAAGTTATCCCACTTTGCGGCTAAGTCTAGCCAATAGTCTCCACCGACGTTGAGTAAATATCGAGCTTTGGCACGGTCATCGCGTTTTTTGGGATTGTCAATTACCAACCGTGCTTGGGCAGTCGTAAATACTCCAGCTATATCATTAGGATTAATCGAGCTTCTAGTTTTGCCCCAAAAATGGTAGTTATATCCGTTACCAGCTTTCACTGAAATAGTACCGTTCGGTTCGTTACGAACATCTGGGCTTTTATTAGCATCACCTGCAAAGTCTTCACGGTACGCACTTCCGCCAACTTGGTTTGAACTTTGCAAAAGTCGCCACTTGTTATCTTTCTTACTGAGGATGTAAGCTTTGAGATTGCGGATTTGCACGCGACTATTTTTAGCTGGGTTGCCTTGGGCTGATTCGTATACTTGCCCCCAGGCGATCGCAGCTTTAAAATTGTTCGGATTGTTACCCATGCCGATATTTGGTGCGGTTGCCCAATTATAATGTTTGGGTACTCCATGCGGCATTGCTTGATGGAGACCCTTCATATCGTCAATTATTGTTTGAATCGAGTTAATTTTGCTTGTAGTCTTTGCATCAACTACTTGAGAACTAAAATGACAACCAAGAATGATGCCGATTACTGATAAAATCAAAAAATTTTTTTTGACTAGCATACCACTTAGGTAGTTAGTAGATAGGAATCTAAATAACTGACGATTTATTTGTATAAAGGTTGCTATTTTTTTATTTTATTCCAAGGTTGGTTTCTTCCTGAAGAAGTCGCCCAAGTTTATAACCACCGAGTGTTTCAAGGAAATTATTTGCTAACCATAAAAGGTACAAAGGGCGATATGATATCCGTCGTGCCAAACCTGTTCTTCCCCATTGGGGTATTCAGGATTGGCGCGTTGTGGACATTAAGGGCAGTTGAGGCAGCAGCTAGAATTGAAGCTATTACAGTCGGCATTCAGGACTTTCAAGATTTTCCCCAAAACTAATTAAATCTAAATGCCGAGGATTCAGAATCAACTCTTTGGCTGCTAACAATCCGGCAATTGTCCAAGTTTGATAAATCCTAGCTTCTTTACCTATCAAACGACCATTTTTACCGTCGTAATACTCAGGAAAATTATCTCCAATTAACCTATTTTCGGCTATTTTTATGGCTTTTTGCGCTAATTCGGTGCGACCTGTTTTTTGCGCTGCACCTGCAAATAACCAAAGTAAAACAGGCCAGTTGCCACCATTATGATAAGACCAAGGTGCGTTTTTTGGGTCGCATCCGGTAACTATTCGCCACTCTAAACCGAAATAAGCAGGGAAGCAAATTTTTACAGGCATAAAACCGATTAGATTGTGCCAACGTTGCTCAAATAAATTCATAATAGCTTGGGCTTCTTTCTCGCAGGCTAAAGAAACCAAAATTGCCATCAAATTTCCCAAACTAAAAAAGCGAAAATCTATCCTTCCTGGTCCCAAATTACCTGCCAAATATCCACAGCTTTCGGGTAACCAATCTGTTAACCATTCAGGGATCGATTCAGGATAAATATTGAATTTATTTGCAACTTCTCTACCAAATTCATCGCTTTTATAACGGTAAATTTCGCTTAAACGTTTCAGGTCGAGCCAGTAATATTCGCGGATATGGTAACTTAAAGCACCTAATCTTTGAGATATGCGATTTAGATAGCGCTCCTCGTCTCCATTTGGTAATAGCATCTCGGTTGCAGCCCGAAGCGCAGCATAAAATAATACTTGAATTTCCAAGGGATGCCCATCAACTCCCATGCGACGGTCAATCATAAATGCACCATCGGGAACTAGCATTGTTGGGTACATAGCGAACCGATGTACCAAACACATATCTAAAATTAACTTAATTCCCTCTTGAAAGTCTGGTCGATGAGCTATTAAATCCCCTGTTGCCTTGCCATAAGCACGTAATAGAAATAGCCACCACATGCAGGAATCGACAGGAGGAACGCGAGCGATCGCATGTTGTCCAAAGTCGGCGCTCAAAAATTCCTCATTCCCATTAGATTCGACTTTGAAGCTAGCAGGCATTAACCCCGGTCCCGGTTGAAAGCAGTCCATTTCTGGATCGTGGCTTTGCAACTTCAAAGTAATTTCCAAAAAGTTACGCACAATTTCGGTCTTGCCATGCATCAAAAACAACAACCCAACCGGAATAAAATCGCGGACGAAACATTGGTCATAATTTAGTGCTGTTAAATGAGGGTCTTTTGCTGCTTGAGTTCCAATTGGTTTTCCTTGATAATAAATGATGGAGTCATCCAATAATTTCCAGGCTGACTGCATCCAATCGTTCTGAATAATAGTTGAAGTCATTGTTTACCAAATAATGGAACTTGATTAAAAGCGGGAACGATGAACGCGTATGTGGTTCATTGCTTAAGGAGAGTTCAATTCTAAGCAATTATAATTATATTGTAATAAACGCAAGCACTCGCACCAACCATATAAACAAACCAACCCCAAACAAGTTGATTATATTAGCCTATAAACTGAGCGAAGTTTAATCATACAAAAATTTTCCATGTAAGTACCTTTCCGGTGCTGATGAGATGAAAAAAAACAGATCCCCGATAACGTCCGTGCGTGCGTCGGGGATCTAGTTGGAAGCGCGTTTGATTTGCACCTTTCTCAATTAATCTCCTGGCTTACCATTAGCTAAAGCTTCCGATTCGGGTTTAGCGTACTTACCTGGATATTTATTTTGGAAATACCCTTCGAGAACTTTTAATGCCATTGGACCGCAAAAATCACCACCGTGTTGACCAGAGTTATCACCAAAGGCAACAACCACAATTTCAGGCTTATTAACGGGAGCATAAGCACCAAACCAAGTGTGATTTGGGCGACCAACACCTGCTTCCGCAGTACCGCTTTTACCTGCTGCGGGAGCGATTGAAGGGACGTTTAAACGCGTACCCGTACCTTCAGTAATTACTTTTCGCAGCCCTTCGCGCAACACTTTTATCGTTGAAGGCTTCATTCCTATTGAAGTCCGCCAATTTTGAGCTTCTTCGTTGTCTTTGAGTAAGTGTGGTTTAACCCGATAACCACCATTAGCAGGAACAGCGAACATAATTGCCCCTTGCAAAGGACTAACTTGCAATGCCCCTTGACCGATAGACATATTTATGGTATCGCCTACTGTCCAAGGTATTCTAAAAACTTTCTGCTTCCAGGTGTTATCGGGTACTAACCCTTTAGACTCCTCATCAGTAAATTCGATTCCGGTTTTTTGTCCAAACCCGTATTTGCGCGTCCAATCGATTAGTGTGGGACCACCGACACCTCTACCAACTTGGTAGAAGAACGTGTCGCTACTCATTGCCATTGCACCAGTAAAGCCTAGCGGACCAAACCCGGCATGGTTCCATTCACCAAAGGTGACACCACCGACAGTCAACGAACCATAGGTTTGTAATATAGTACTTGGTGAAAATTTACCCGATTCCAATCCCGCAGTTGTAGTTACAATTTTAAACGTACTCGCAGGTGGAAACACGCTCAAAGCCCGGTTTACAAGTGGGTGGTTTTTACCCTGCAAAGTTTCCCAATCTTTCTGACTGAGCTTCTGCTTCGAGAAAATATTCGGGTCGAAAGTCGGATTTGATACAAGTGCTAAGACTGCCCCTGTATTGGGATCGAGTGCGACTATTGCGCCTCGTTTACCAGTAGCAGCTAAAACCTTAGCGGCTGCCTTTTGAACATTTATATCGATAGTTAGGTGTAAATCCTTACCTGCTTTCGCTTGCTTTTCGCCTAAAACTTTTTGGGGTCTTCCCCTACCATCAACCTCAACGCGCTGACCGCCCCATTCGCCCCGCAGCATCTTCTCATAAGCTTTTTCAACACCCATTTGACCGGTGACATCACCAAGACGATAACCTTCATCCTTCCGTTTTTTCAACTGTTCGGGGGTCAACTCGCGGGTATAGCCAAGAACGTGTGCCATAGCCGAACCGTGGGGATAAAAGCGCACAGCTTCCGTATGAATCTCAACATCTTTAAGGTCGCTTTCATACTCCTTTAATGCTGTAACTTGGGCTTCATTCAGGTCGCGTGCTACCCGTACTAGCGTACTAGAGTTAGGACCAGCTTCAATCAGCTTTTCCTCCACGTCTTCTTGGGGAATACCGAGAATTCTCGATAAACGCGGACCAATTTTTTCATCCCAACCCGGTTTAGTATGTGCCATCGGCCACAAATAGACCGAACGCGGGTAGCGTGTCGTTGCTAGTAGTTTGCCGTTACGGTCAAAAATATTACCCCGTTCGGGTTGTTTGGGAATGACACGAACTCGGTTTGCTTCGGCTCTAGTATGAAATTTTTGTCCTTCGACGATTTGTAGATACGCTAACCGCGCTTGGATAGCAGTGGAAGCTACAAGTGTGAATAAAATTAAAAACATCGGCTGAAAGCCACGTCCGACGGTGCGTGTATCTTTTTTCTTACTTAGATTGGTTCGGTCTAATAATGTCATGAGAGGTAGATAATATTGATATCTGTATACAATTTTGCCCAGTCACCACCCGGTATTTAACAAAAAAATATCGAGATGGCTAGGCTGAGTTATTTATTTTTGATGGATACAATAAACCAAGGAGCTTTTCAATGTCTAACATGAAAGCTACATCGATTGACTAATTAACGTAGAAACACTGATGTTATTCGGGGTTATGTCTCAAGCTATAGCGCAGAATCAGGGGAATATGGCAGCAATTCGACCACTAGATGTCGAATTGCTAAATGTTTTTAAGTTTTTTAACAAAGAACCCGCCGTCCACGGAATTGACTTAGATGTTAAACAAGGTGAATTTTTTAGTATTTTGGGTCCTTCGGGTTGTGGGAAAACAACGACTTTACGTTTGATAGCGGGTTTTGAAACCGTAGATGCAGGTAAATTGTTAATTCGCGGGCAATCTGTAACTAATGTTCCAGCTTACCGCAGACCGGTCAATACTGTGTTTCAAAGTTACGCTTTATTTAAGCATTTAAATGTATGGGATAATATTGCATTTGGATTAAAGTTAAAAAAATTACGTAAAAGCGAAATTGAGAGTCGCGTTAAAGAAGCATTAGCGCTGGTGAAAATGGAAGGATTACTTAAGCGCTTTCCCGCACAACTGTCGGGAGGACAGCAGCAACGTGTAGCATTAGCACGAGCATTGGTAAATCGTCCAGCAGTAATATTACTTGATGAACCATTAGGAGCGCTCGATTTAAAGTTACGCAAGGAAATGCAAGTTGAATTATCGAACCTGCACCGAGACTTGGGTTTGACTTTCATTATGGTGACGCACGACCAAGAAGAAGCGCTATCATTGAGCGATCGCATTGCGGTGATGAAGCAAGGTAAAGTTGAGCAAATTGGCACCCCGTCAGAAATCTACGAACAACCCCGGACACCGTTTGTTGCGGATTTCATAGGAGATACTAATTTATTTGAGGGTGAAATAACAGGTGTAGATGCTACGACTGTACAAATATTAACGAAAACTGGATTCAAAATTGTTGTTAGTCGCACTAAGCATACACCAGTCGATATCTCTCAAACCGCTGTAGTCAGCGTTCGTCCGGAAAAAATTCAATTGTCGCTTTATCAACCCAGTTCGCACAATTGTTTTGAAGGACGACTCATCAACATTATGTATTTGGGAACTCGCGTTAATTACGTCGTCGAACTCAAATTGGGAGTTCGCATCACTGTAATGCAACCTAATACTATTGGTATCTTACCCGATTTTAAAACTCCAATTTATGCATGGTGGGCAGAAAGTGATTGTTTGGCTATTTGTCCTTAGTTAGCGGTCAGTTGCGAGCAATTATTGGTTATTGAGTGATGACAACTTACAAAATATTGACGACAATTAAATAAATTAGCATAAACAAATCAGCAAATGGCAACAAAACTTTTCAATAATTGCGCGTTTATAACCTGTCTTAAAAATAAGTTGTAGGGTGCGTAAGCGTTGCGTAACGCACCATTGACTATTTTGTGAAAATTCAATTGTAGGGTATGTAAGCGTTGCGTAACGCACCATCGACTAGAATTTATGAAAATTCAATAGTAACACATCAGAATAAAACGGTGCGTTACGCTTACCCTGCGGGAACGCTTCGCGAACAGCTAACGCACCCTACACTAATTTTACTAATGACCGAAAATTAAAAAATGACCAAAAGAAGAAAATTCCTACAAAATCTAGCAGCATTTTCAAGCATATCTTTAACCAGTTGTGGCTGGAAACTTGGTAATATCCGGGCAACTTCTAACGCAATTGGGCCCCGCGACCAGTTATATTTATATACTTGGACGCAATATACCGACGATAAAGAATTACTTAAAACTTTCACCGCACAAACTGGTATCAAATTGCTGGCAGATTTATACGAGTCCAACGATATGATGCTAGCAAAAGTGCAAGCAGGAGGAGGAGGTGCGTACAGCGTTATATATCCATCAGACTATATGGTACAGAAGATGGTGGACTTAGGTTTGTTGAGCGAAATAAAACGCTCTAGGTTAATTGGCATTGATAATTTATTTCCTCAATTCCAAAACCCCCCATATGACCCCAATAACCGCTACAGCATCCCTTTTACCTGGGGTACAACGGGTTTTATTTACAATTCTGAAGTCCTCACAACACCTCCAGATGATTGGGAATATCTCTGGAAAAACAGCGACAAACTCAACAAACGCATGACTTTAATTAACGATGTGCGGGAAGTAATGGGAGGAACTTTGCGGATGTTGGGATATTCCTATAACTCTAAAAATGAAAGCGAAATTAAACAAGCTTACGAAAAACTTCAAGAACTCAAACCAGCAATTTCAGCTTTTGATACCGATGCATGGCGCAATCAAATTTTAGCAGGTGATTTGCTGTTAGCGATGTCTTACTCTGCTGACGCTATTAAAATTACCAAAGAAAATCCAAAGCTTAAATATGTAATCCCTCAAAGTGGAACTTCATTGTGGACTGATACAATTGTAATTCCCAAATCCGCACCTAATGCGGATGGAGCATATGCTTGGATTAATTACTTATTACAATCGGAAGTTTCAGCACAATTAACTAAACGTCAAAGTCTGGCAACTCCAAACCGTGCTGCTTTTGAACAATTACCGAAATCAATTCAAAATAATACAAGTTTATTTCCAAAAGAATCGTTAATTGCAAAATGCGAACGATTGACACCGTTGGGAGAAGTTGAAGAAGTTTATGAACGTTATTGGACGCAGTTAACTAGTAGCTAGAAGTTAAGAGATGTAGAGACGCGAAATTACCCCAAATAAGTTATTTACCCATCGTGATGGTTCGTCATCTCGCCACAAATCATAGGCAGCACCTGGAATAAGTGCTTCTGCGGTGATGGCAGTTTCTTGGATGCGTGATTTGAGTTCTGCTTTAATTAAGTTAAATAACGGTTCGCTACCAACATTAATTTTGAAGGCTTGAATTTGATTATCAGCGGCAACGGTGACTACAATACAGTAAGCTTGTTCGACGCACAAATTTTCTTTCCATTGATAAACACCCTAAAATATCTTCTAAAATAAATCTAACGATTTGATGTTTGTAGTATGACAGAACGGCAAATTTCAGGCATGACCTTTGAAGCGCTCGAAGAATTTGTGATTGAAGTAGTAAATAATCAGCTAAATCGTAGAACACACCCTCAAAAGGATCAACGGTCTTGTGAGGAAGCTCTGGCAACAATGGATAGAATTCGCTGGACACCACCACCTGGTTCGCCTACGACATTAGAATTGCTAAGAGAGGAACGCGATCGCTAATGTCAGTTTATGTTGTTGATGCCAGTGTAATTATCCAATATGCCGTTATTTAAACATATACACCAGAAGCGAGGGTTTTGGTAGCTCAAATGTATGGAGATGACATACTTCATATTCCTGAGTTTTGTTTATTGGAGTGTACAAACGTTCTTTGGAAAGAAGTGCGTTTTCAGAGACTACCCCAAGCAAACGCACAGCAGATAGTTCAAGAATTACTGCGTTTACCCTTCCAAATAGAATTTGTTAGCCAACTCTTGCCTTTTACGTTGCTTCAAAAGTTGTCGTTTTGTTAATGGTTTAGTTTGCTCAGTCGTAAGACAGGGCAAACGCATCTTGTCAATAAGAAGGACTCAATCTCAATAAAGGCTAAATGAATTGCATTAATGTTTGCTTATTGACAAGAATTTAGGCGATCGCTTTGACTGGTAGAAAATCAATCAAACGGTAAATTATGATTTTTTCGTCTTTACATGAATAAGTTTTTTTGTCAAGACTAATTTAGATGCGTTTGCCCTGAGGTTTGATATAATAAATTAAACCATTTTTGAATTTAGTTACTAATTAAAAACCCTCGAAAAAATAGATAACGCTGCGTCTACTCAATATTCAAGATAAAACAAATGAATTCATTAAATAATCTTGGCATCGAAAAAATACATCGTCAGCCAATAAAATGGCTAGAGCCGATGTTACTACTAGCTCCATCCGGAATTTGGTTAGTATTACTATTAGTATTGCCAACATTAATAATTGTCGAGTTAAGCTTAGTACCCGGTATTCGTCCGGGAGACATCGTAAATCCCAGCGGATTTGCAAACTATATCCAGATATTAGACCCACTTTACCTGCAAGTCATCAAGCGATCGCTCTTTTTCTCATTCAACACTACACTAATTTGTTTAGCTGTCGGTTTCCCTGTCGCTTACTGGATTGCCCAAATCGCACCGCAACGTTTTAGAACTATACTCTTATTAGCATTTGTCTTACCGCTGTGGACTTCTTCGCTACTCCGCAGCTATGCTTGGATTACAATTCTCCGTCCCACCGGATTGTTAAACAACATTTTAAGTAGTTTGAGACTACCAACTTTAGATATACTCAACAGCAGCATTGCTGTTTTAATTGGTATGAGTTACAGCTTACTACCCTACATGGTGTTAATTTTATACGCTTCTCTTGAAAAACTCGACCGACGACTGTTAGAAGCAGCAGCAGATTTAGGTGCAAACCCCATACAAGCATTTTGGCAAGTTACCGTACCGCAAACAATCAGCGGAATTACCGCAAGTTCGTTTTTAGTGTTTGTGACAGCATTAGGCGATTTTGTCAACCCTGAATTACTCGGTGGTGCTTCGAGCATGACAGTCGCACGGTTAGTTTACAACCAATTTTTGGGAGCAACGCAAAACTGGGGATTTGGTTCGGCGTTGAGTACAACTTTGATTATTGTTGTTAGTATTGCGATCGCGGTTTCGATTAAGTTTGGTGAAGCAACACCGAAGCGTTGATAATATTGGTTATTTTTTTATTTGGAAATCCCTAAGTCTAAGTTTGAAGAACGCAAATAATTCAACCTGTCTTGTTCTTCACTCGTCAAGCGGTGTTGAATAATTTCAATTAAAGCTGCTTCGCTCGCTTCAGCCTTTGGCGTTTCTGATACCAGCAAAGGCTCGTGAGAAAGAGCTTCCAAAAATTCAACTGCCTTTAATAAAGATTCTCCCGGTAATTGTTCAAGCAGCGCGTTAGCGCAGCTTACCGCAGGTATCGCCCTTTTGCGAATTTCTGTAGGTACAGCCATATGAAACTCGAATACCTAAGCATGTATCTTAAATTATAACCAGATTTAAAGAACAAGTAGGGGCACGGCACTGCCGTGCCCCTACAATACCGTAGAATAGCGAAAAATCTTTGTTTAAAGGGTATCACCCTGAAGTCACGCTTCTACGTCCCTTAAGAGTTGTCGGGGATCTAAATTGTCCTGCGGATTACGATGTTACAAAAACATGGGTTAAACCATTAACCTTTTGATTAATTAAACTATCAATCGTCCCCAAAAACTCATGCTCCAAATACGGTTTTGTCATGTATACATTTGCACCCAAGGCTTCAGCAAGTTTGCGATGTTTTTCGGCACTGCGTGAAGTCATAACCACAACTGGCTTCTTTAATAAACTTGGGTTTTGTCGAATATTTGATAGCAACTCAAAACCATTCATGCGCGGCATTTCTAAGTCCGAAACTATCAATTCAATTTCGGGATGACGCTGCAATTGTTCGAGTGCTTCGATACCATTTTGTGCTTGTAGAACTTGATAACCTGCTTTTTGTAAAGTCAGCGAAATTGTTTGTCGCAAGCTAATTGCATCGTCAACAACTAAAATAACTTTTGGATTGCGATAATTGTTATCAACCGATGCAGTCAGCGTTTTAGCTTCATTAACAAAAGATGGAGCAAGTAGTGGTATAGATTTGGCTTTCTCTGCCATTAGCAAAGCTTTTTTGCGATTGGGAGTAGCCGATAATTGCATTACATCGAGTGTAGCTTGCATCTCGTTAGTTTCGAGTAGCAGCGAACCATCGATAACTAAAACGAGGTTGCCATTCGCAAGACTACTACAGCCATAAATGTATTTTGGTGGTGCGATCGCATTACTCAAAGGTCGAATTACTAACTCTTGTTCGCCCAAAATTTGGTCTACTTCTAAACCCAAAATTTCTTGATTTCGACGCAACATCAAAATGGGGTTGAGCATTTCCCCGGTTTCTGGTGCAATTGCCATATGGGTAAGAGATGCACCGCTGACAAAAGTACCGCTGTAAGTCATTAATTCAGCGAGGTTGCGTAAACCTACCATACGTTCATCTTTGCCATTACTCCAAAGCAAAGCTTTTCGACCTTCAAATTGTTTGATTTGTTCGGGAGATGGTAGCAAAATTTTCTCGATACTATCTAGTAGCAATGCATATACTGCACCACCAGCTTGGACAATCATTAATTGGTCGGTGGTCATAGAAAAAGGTAGTTTGAGTACAAAAGAAGTTCCTTGGTTGGGTGACGAATGAACTGTAATCGAACCGTTAAGTGTTTCTAACTGTGTTTGGACAATATCTAAACCAATACCGCGTCCAGAAATTTCACTAACTTTGCCCGCAGTCGAAAATCCCGGTGAAAACAATAATTCTAAAAGTTCCGAGTCGTTTTGGTGATATCCGTAACCGTTTTGACTTCCTAAATCGGGAATCAAACCTAGTTCAACACCTTTTTTGCGAATTTTTTCTAAATTTAATCCTTGACCATCATCGCGGACTTCGATAATAGTTTGACTACCTTGGTGATAAGCGCGAATTTCAATAATACCTGTTTCAGGTTTACCGCACGAGCGTCGAATTTCTGGCGATTCGATTCCGTGGTCAAAAGCATTGCGGACTAAATGTAATAATGGGTCGTAAAGTTTTTCCGAAATCGCTTTATCGACTAACACTTGCGTACCGCTAAGTTTCATCTCAACGTTTTTACCATAGACATTTGCGAGATTTTGTACCATTTGCGGGAAACGATTCAAAATATTTCCCAGTGGTGCCATTCGCGCTTCGACTAAGTTATCAATTATATTCAGCGTTAAACTTTGTTTTTTATCGTGAACTTGTGCCGATTGATTGAGAATTAAATCGAGCGATTCGGCAATTTCTTGGAGTTGTAATGACTCTTCTAATACTGAATGAAGCGTCAGATGAAATTCTGAGTAATCATCCATCTCTAGCGCATCAAAATCTATAGACTCGAAATTAATTTGAAAGGGAGATGCATAATTTTGCGTCTGTAACGGTAAATCTCGAAGTTCGCTTAAAGTTTCTTGATGTCTAGTAATTTGCTCGAATAATTGCCCAATTATTTGTTTAAGTTGGTCATCGAGCAAAGTTCGGCGTTTTTGATAAATTAGTAATTCACCAGCAAGATAGTTAAGACGCTGCAATCCGTCAACATTAACGCGGACGAATGTCATTTGCCGCGAATTATTACTAATTGGAGGCTGAGATTTTTCTTCAACTTGTTTATCAAATTTATTTGTCCCTACTGTTGCAACCTCGATAACTGTATCGGGATTACCTTGAGCAAAATCCTCAATTATTGTTTGTACTTGCTGGTCGTTTGGTTCAATAATTCCTTCAGGTTCGACTGGGTAGCTTTCAAAATCTTGTAATGTATCTACTGCAATGCTACTAATAACCTCTTCTCCCCAAATTGCTTCGACCGCAGTTTCGGAAGCTTCAGCAGGTGGTGAGTCCACTTGTTGGGATGATTCCGACATAGGGTCGAGTGAAGGTATTTCTTTAATTTCTAATAGTCCTTGCAATTTTGGACTATCAAACCAATTTTTTTCCGATGCTGTGACAACAGGTAAATTTTTGTAGTCTTTAATTAAAGTATTGATTTGATATTGCAGTGTTTCAATAACCGATGAATCGCTAAACGTAACGTTACGGAATTTAGCCACTACCAGCAAAACATTTAAAATAACTCCCTGACGATAAATATTCAGACTTTGACTATCGTCTGGTGTTTGTAAGAATGCAAAAAATTCATTTAGCCAACTATCAATATAATCAAGTGAGTTTTCTACCCCTTTTTTGGGGATAAGTAGCGATAAACTAAGTTGTTTTTCTGGAATATCTAACTCATGATTAAACCAACCTAGAATATAACGAATTAATTTTAGGTAAAACTTTGCCGCTATCGGTTTTAATGGTTCATTATTACTACTTGGTTGAATTAAAAAGTTGTATAAATTCTCAATTTCGCTACGTAAAGAAATCGCTTCTGATAATGGTTGTGGATTATCCCAACTCAAAGCCTGTGTATTATCTTCCGTATAGGCTACGACAACCTCACTATTAGGTGTAGGTTGAGTAAATTCCAGCAAAGTAGGAGATGGTTCACCACCACGAGCGCGATCGCCTGCCATTACTGCTGATTTAGCTAGGTATAAATTCTCTAAGGCTGCCTCAGCAATTGACTGTGCTTGCGTCGGGTTTGCGTCAACGGATGCAATTATTGCAGCAGCGATCGCACCAAACCCAGGTAAATTTAAAGACTCGGCTAACCCAATGAAGATTTCAGCTTGCGATCGCAAAAACTCATTCAGTTCCTCGTCGGGTGGGGGAGAAAGTAAAATTTCGGCGATACCATCGATACGTTGCGAAACACCTGTTTCAAAAATCGACAGCACAATATCAAATCCTAATTCCTCCGAAGTCGGAATATAAGCCTCCGTTCCAAATGCATCACCCAGTGTTTCTTGCAACTTTGCGAATACTGAAGCAGCGCGTTGAAGAATTTCTTCGTCATCAATGTGAGTTTTAGTAATTTCTGACGTTACAGGCAATTGCAAGCATTCAAGCGCTTGGAAAAGCAGCGTTTGCAAATGAGCATCAATTACAACTTCAGGATTATAAAGCGCCTTAAAAATATCTTCGAGCGAGTGAGCAATTTTATTAATCGTATCTAGCCCAACATTCGCCGCTCCACCTTTGATTGTATGCGTTGCCCGCATCAAATTATGAACTTTGGCAGTACTGCGGTCATCAGTTAAACCATAAAGTTCTTCCTCGATAATTTGTAATAATTCTGGAGCTTCAGTTAAAAAATAGATGTAACCCTGCTCGCGGATAGATGAATCTGTAATCATAAATTTAGTAATTTTAGGGAGTAGGGAGTAGGGAGTAGGGAGTAGGGAGTAGAGGGAGTAGGGGGAGTAGGGGAGTAGGAGGAGTAAAGGGAGTAGGAGGAGTAGAGGGAGTAGAGGGAGTAGGGGGAATGGGCGTTTGAATAAGGGATTTTATCTTATTACTACTAATTGTGTGGTTCGTTAACTTTCTACCTTAGTTCAGATCCAACTCGATTATTTAGTAATAGAATATACTCCGATATCGATAACTTATTACCTACTCCCTACTCCCTACTCCCCATTCTTTTCTAAAGCACGAATTAAACCACGGAGCATTTTGCCAATCAATTCGCATTTTTTAAGAAGTGGATTTATAACTTCAAATGTTGTTAATCCAACTCCTTGTCGTGCTGAAATTAGTAGATGGGTTTCTAACTCTTTGAGAGAACCTTGTGCAATTCTTAAAAAGCGTATGTATTCTCCACTACTGTCGCATCCATAACCCTCAGCAATATTTGCAGGGATTGATGTAGCTGCGCGACGAATTTGTGAAGTCATTCCGTAAATTTCAGCTTTTGGAAATGTTGTTGTGAGTAGATAGCAAGCTTCAGCTAAATCTATCCCTTCTTGCCAAATCTTTAAATCTTGATAAGAGCTTATTTCACTACTTGCCATCTTCCCATTCCTTATTCCCTATCGCATCTTCACCCTGCAAGAACATGGGAGTAAAAAGTGGGAAACTCCTACTCCCTACTCCCTACTCCCTACTCCCTAAATTCCCTAACTCACTTTAAACTTGCTCGCACTCAACAGCAATTCTTGTGCCATTTCCGAAAGCTCCTGAAAAACAATCCCAATATTGCTTGCTTCCGTAGAAGTTTTAGTCGCAATCTTGGCAACGTCTTTCATCGATGCTGTTACGGATACTGATTGCATCATTTGTCCTTGAGTTGCGTCAGTAATTTGTTGCAACAACTTGCTAATTTCAGCAGTCGCTACCACAATCGCATTCAAGTTCATTCGGGTTTCATTCACCAAGCTTGTACCTTCAATGACTTGCTGAATACCAGCTTCCATTGCTACGGCAACTTCCCCTGTCTCCTGTTGAATCTCTTGGACGAGTTTCTCGATTTCAATGGTTGCTGCTGCTGACTGACGCGATAACGACCGCACTTCATCGGCAACTACCGCAAACCCTTTACCGTATTCACCTGCACGAGTTGCTTCAATGGCAGCATTGAGTGCGAGTACGTTGGTTTGTGTGGCAAAGTTACTAATCAAGTTCACAACCTTCGAGATTTTTTGCGAAGATTCGCTCAATCGCTTGATTTTTTTACTAGTTTGTGCAACTGTTTCACGAATAGTTTGAATCGCTTCTACCGTTCGATCCATTGCGTCATCACCCGACTCAACGGTTTCATTGGCTTGCTGCACTGCTAACTGTACTAATTCGGTGTTACCAGCAACTGCTTGGGTTGAATCTACCATCTGCTGAACTTCACCCAAGGCTTCATTGAGTTCCTTCGACTGTTGCTGCGCTAAACTCGTCAATCCGGATAGCGAAGCATTACTTTGGGTCGATGTTAATGCTACCTGTTGTGCGGCTGCTTGTACTTGAACAACGATTTGGCGAAGTGCTTGCAGGGTATTGTTGTATGCGTCGGCGATTGTACCCAATTCGTCTTCGGTGATTGGCGCACGCACCGTTAAGTCTCCATTCAGCGCCGGACGAACCGCAGAAAGAAGCTTCATCGCACCTTTTTGCAGGTATTCCTTTGCTTCTTTTTCGCGTGCTGCGGCTTCTGTAACTTGTTGGGATTGCGTTTGCAGTTTTTGTAAAAACTCTGCTTGTAGCAGTGCCGTGCCAAATTGGTCGCCAATTCGTGCTAGCAAGTTAACTTCGGCATCTTCCCAATCGCGGGTTCCGGAGTTTTCAAACGCTGCGAGGACTCCCCAAAGTTTTTGCCCTTGGAATATGGGAACAATCGCGTAAGCTTTGGCTTGATATTGCTCCATAATCTCAATGTAGCAAGGTGTAAATCCAGCGTTATAAATGTCAGAACGCACGTATGCTTTACCATTGCGGAATTCTCCACCTTCGGTACTTTGCAAGTAAGTATCGGCACTGGCTTTACCGCTGGCTTCGCTCATTGCAAATAAACCTTGCATTCCGTAACATCTACTAATGTTTTCTTGCAAGCGCGGGATTTTATACTGCTTATCGACGAGCGATGCCCAGCCTTCGGCGATTGATTCGGAGACAAATAAACCGCTCCAGTCGGGGTTAAATTTGTAAACTGCAACGCGGTCGGTATCGAGCAATAATCGAATTTCTTTGGTAGCAATGCTGAAAATCGATTCGATATCGAGCGTTTGGCGGATTTTGTCGATAACAATTGCACCAGCGCGATCGCGTTCGGCTGTTTTGGCAATTTTCTGGGTTTTTTCTTCGAGCTGTTGCAGGTACTCGATTTGCTGGAGTGCGACTCCTAATTGGTCGCCAATTCGGGTTAAACAGCTAACTTCCGAATCTGTCCATTCGCGGATACCAGCGTTTTCATAGGCAGCTAGCATTCCCCAAAGCTTTTGTGCTTGGAAAATTGGCACGATTACATAAGCTTTAGTTTGGTATTCTTCGAGAACTTTGACGTAACAAGGAGAGAATCCAGAATTGTGAATGTCATTGCGAACATGTGCTTTGCGGTTGCGAAGTTCGCCACCATAATTATTTTGTAAGTAGGTATCGACGTTAGTTGTGAGGGTTGTATCATCTTTGCTACTAGCAAACAAGGTTCGCATTCCCCGACAATCGCTGATGCTTTCTTGCAAGCGGGGGATTTTGTATTGTTTGTCAACTAGCGAAACCCAATTATTACCAACTGACTCGGAAACGAATAAACCGCTCCAATCGGGGTTAAATTTATAAACCACTACGCGGTCAGTTTTGAAAAGCGATCGCACTTCGGTTGTTGCAATATTGAAAATGGTGTCAATATCTTGTTGTTGACGAATTTTGTCGATAATAACTTCAGCAGCGCGATCGCGTTGTGCCGCGACTTCGATTTCTTGCTTTTTCGCCTGCAATTGCTGTAAATATTCGGCTTGTTGCAATGCTACACCCAATTGGTCGCCAACCCTCATCAACAAGCTAACTTCGGTTTCTTCCCATTCACGCGGTCCGGAATTTTGATAGGCTGCCATCAATCCCCAAAGGCGATCGCCTTGTAAAATAGGTACAATTACGTAAGCGCGAGCTTGGTATTGTTCCAATATTTGGATGTGGCAATCCGCGTGACCTGCTTGATACATGTCATTGGTAACGAAATATTCGCGGTTGCGGTAGCGTCCGCCTTTGGTTTCTTGGAGATACGAATCAGCCCAAACGGTGTTGCCAGTTGGTGCAACCAAACGTACCCAATTGTTACCAACCGACTCAGCCACAAATTCACCACTCCAATCGGGATTAAATTGGAAGACGACCACGCGGTCAGCTTTGAGTTGCGATCGCACTTCTTTGGTCGTGGTGTTGAAGATGGATTCAATATCGAGCGATTGGCGAATTTTCTCGACAATCGCTGTCACTGCCTGGTCGAGTTCGGCTGCTTTGACAATTTTCTGGGATTTTTCTTGCAATTTCTCGAAGGTTTCTGCTTGTTGCATTGCCGCACCGAGCAAAACTGCAATTTGCTGCATGATATTAACTTCGTACTCTTCCCAATGACGGGTTGCAGAGTGTTGATAGGTAGCAAGCAGTCCCCAAAGTTGGTTTTCCTTGAAGATGGGAACCGTCAAATAAGCTTTTGCTTCAAATTGTTCTAACAATTCCAGATAGCAAGCTGGGAAGTTGGCTTTATAGACATCATCAACAACAAAAGCTGTTTTTTGTTGGTAACGACCACCCTTCATCTCTTGCATGTGGGTATCTTTTGCTTTATAAATTGATGTTAAGCTGCGGATACCTTCACAATCGCCATTTTCGAGCAAAAGCGCTTCGTCGATTTGTTTCTCTTTAAAAGGAAGCCAACCTTTAGTCACTGACTCGGCAATAAAATCACCGCTCCAATCAGGATTAAAACGATAAACAACAGTCCGTTCGGCTTCGAGCAAGCGACGCACATCTGAGACAGTAGTTTGTAGAAGGTTATCGAATACCGAAGAATCCGTAACTTTCTCCGTTAATAATTCGCCAATCTTGCGAGTTAAAGCAATCAAACTTTGCTGACGTTCGGCAGTCCGAGCTAGTACTTTGGTCTGTTCTTGGGTTTTTTGGTACGATTCAACCTGCGAGACGGCAACACCAAAGTTGACTGCAAATTGATTGAGTAATTTAATTTCGGTATCTTGCCATTGACGGGTCGCTGAATTTTGATAAGCTCCCAGCAGACCCCATAATTTTTGCCCAGCAAAGACCGGAACAGTCGCATAAGAGCGAATTTGGAATTGCTCTAAAATCTCGATATGGCAAGGTGAATGATTCATTTCGTAGATATCATTTGCTACCAAGTTTTCGTGACGTTTGTAGCGTCCACCTTGGTTTTCTTGCAAATAGGTATCTTCCCAAACCGTTTTGATACCAGGAGCGACTAAGGCAACCCAACCAGTAGCTACAGACTCCGCTACAAACTCACCACTCCAGTCGGAATTGAAGCGATAAACGGCAATGCGATCGCATTGCAGCATTTGTCGTAGTTCTTGGGTAGTTGTTTGGAATATCTTTTCGACACTCGATGCCCGCTGAATTTTATCGATAACTTTATTGAGCAATTTATACTCGCTGATTTCGGTTTCGAGTTTAGCTTGCATTGCGAACTGTTCGAGACGGTTTGCAAACTCGGTCGCAATCTGCAACAGCAAGCTAATTTCTAACTCTTGCCACTGACGCGATACAGCACAACTTTGTACAACAAGCAATCCCCATTGATTGTTGAGGAGAATTGGCAAACTTAAGCTCGATTTAACTTGGTATTTCTCGAGTAATTGTGCTTGATAGGGAGAAATATCACCAGGTTGGTTAGTTTCAATAATTACGGGTTCTAAATATTCTTGATTTGTTTCCAAACCGAAGAAAACAGCTGCTAAATTCTCATTCAGAGTTGGAGTCCAACCTTTCGTTTTAAATTCAGCAATTACCATACCCGATTCAACCGAATCAAAACGGTAGATGAGAGCGCGATCGCAATCAATTTTTTCTCGAACTTCTTGAACGGTAACTTTTGCTAATTCCTGAGTATTTTCAGCTTTATGCATTACCTTAGCAATGCTAGAAAATTTATTTCTCCAACCTTTAATTTGCTGTTCGGTCGAATTTAAACTTGATAAATCTTGGCTCGACGCTGCGACAATCAAATTCAAACTAGAATTTCCATTTTCTAGCTTTTCATTTTCTGTATTATGATATCCGTTTCCTTGAGTTTCTTGATAAGCGTTAGTCATTTTTAGCACCTTAATCAAATAATATTGATTCTAAATAAATAGGGAGTGGGGAGTAGAGAGTAGGGAGTGGGGAATACAGGAGTCACCTTAGTACGGGGGTACAAAGCGTTGTAGCTTACTTTTCCCAAAGAGTGTGTTGGTAAGTTCACAGGATTTCGAGTAATTTTAAATTTCGTTACATACTTCGTTGTTTTAGCACCTACCGACTTAATTCCATCGAGCAAAATCACCAAAAAACCTACTTTCGTACTCCCCATTCCCTACTCCCTACTCCCTACTCTTTAATTAATTATGGATTTGCCACATTGAAGATTGAATAATTGCAGCTGCGTCTAAACTAATAATCATTTCCTCACTATTATTAATAAAATATCCTTCTAAAAAAGGAGTAACCTCGTGCGAAAATAAATCAATATTTATCGGTTTTATCTGATTCGCATCCAACCATTCGATATCCATTAATTGACGTACCAATAAACCTAAAGATTTTCCCTCGCTTTGAACTACAATTGCCATAACTTTCGAGAGAATGTTATTTGTCGCTGTCGCAACCGAATAACCTAACATTTCCTCTAAATCAATCAACCAAAGCATTTCACCACGCCAGTTATATATACCAGAAACACAGCTGGGCATTTGCGGAACACCACATATTTCTGACAATGATACCTGTAATACCTCTGTAATTGTTGATAGTGAAATTACAGCAGTATCTTTGGCTCCTAAATGAAAAGTTAAAAATTTTTGTTGAGTTTCCAACACTACTTGTCCTTTCCAGATATCAATTATTGATAGTCACAATTTTTCAGCTACTAGCTGATTACTAATAGCCGACTGAAAAAAGTTTACTAATGACAATTATCGAGATTTAAGTCTAAAAAATTACTTAATTAATAACTTAATAGCTCCTTCCAATTCCAGCCGATCAATAGGCTTAGAAATATAAGCATCAGCACCTAACATTGTCCCCCACATTTTATCAACATCGCTATTTTTTGTTGAACAAAATATTACAGGAATCTGACTAGTAATCGGATTATTTTTTAACTCGCGGCAAATCTCATATCCACTTTTACCAGGCAAAATCACATCAAGAAAAATTAAATCCGGTTTGTTACTATTTAACTTTTCTTGTGCTTCTTCGCTAGTTTTGGCACTAATTACGGAAAAACCTGCTTGTTTCAAGTAACGGCTAATAATTTCCATATCGGTCAAGCCATCTTCAACAACTAAAACAGTACTCATGGCAATCACCTGTTATTTTCTTTCAAAAGAACAAATACTTAATTTTTATTATTCAAACTAGATAAACACAAGTTTTTGCCTTTACCTAATTTTGATGCATCACGGCTGAATCTGGCTCAGTAAAACTACGTAGGGTTGAGAAAAATATTAAATACTTTTGCTATTTTTAAAAGTACAACTCAAGACTACTTTTTTAGTACTCCATCAAAGTAACTTTATCTAGTATTAAAAAGTTTGAAAAAACAAATTTCTCCCTACTCCCTACTCCCCTTTAATTACTTTTGAGTAGTTGATGCTTGCATCGATGTTGAGGTTTGTACGTATTTACGCACTACACCCAGAACCTTATCTGCTGCGACTGGTTTGCTCATAAAATCAGTCGAACCAACAACCTTGGCACGGACTCGATCCAAAAGGCCATCGCTACCTGTCAAAATGATTATCGGCATATGAGCAAACACAGAAACTCTTCGTAACTGAGCGCAAATTTCGTAACCACTGGCAACCGGCATCACCAAATCTAAGAATACCAAATCTGGTTTATGTTCAATCAAAATCGGTAAAGCTTGCAGGGGGTCTTGAATTTTGACAAATCTAAACCCGTTGGGAACAAGAATTTGTTCGAGCATTTGGCAGACCTGGGGGCTATCATCCACGCAAGCAATTAGAGGTCCAGATGGGGCAGGTGCTTTAGTAGAGGTCTTATTTTTAGCTTCACTAATTTTTAAAGGTAGGTCGGGTATTTCTACCAATTCAACGATACCTTTAAGGATGTAAGGAAGTAGAGAACGAGTAACGGGTACTATACTTTGCTTCATTTTGAAGGCTAAATCCCGGAGGGTGTATTTGCCATTCATGAATGCGACAAAGTTTTTATAAACCGCTGGACTTACTTGTTGTTCGAGTTGTTCGGGTCTTCGCAGAACTGGTGCATGGTCTGGGTAAAAATTTGCCAAACCTGCTTCTGACCAAGTTTTCCAAGTGTCTTGCATGAACTTTAAAGACATGTCTGCACTTGTGAAACTCATCGGTGTTTCCAAGATGACATCTTGGTTGCGATTGCTCGTTATCGTAGTAAAGTTAGCTTGCTGCGCCAAGTCAAATAGTAGCTCAGTAATTGTACTTTCGACGATTGAATTAATTTGTTCGCGCTTGATTTTTTGTTTTTCGTGCAAAATTTCCAGTAGCCGATAATCCCAATAACCAATTTGTGCATCTTCAGCAGGTAACTGAATTTTATCGATATCAATTTCCGGACAATATTGTGCCATATGTCTGCGCCAACGCCGAAAAGGGTGCGCCCCTCCTGTAGCCCACACCATTCTTCCCAAGCGATAGTAGAAAGTCCACCGATGCCCTTTTGCAGTCTTGATATCTAACTTACCACTGTACTGCAATAGAGTACAAGTTTTAAATTCATCTAGTAGGTTATTTGATACCATCAGTTCCGGATGGATCATTTTTTGTTCCTTGTTTATTTAGTAAGTTTTTAAAAACCCGAATGTAGCTGTCAAGTGCTTAAAAAGTATAATTACGGAGATATTATACATATACATTCGGCAAATTAATCCAGATAAAAGGTATTGAATGTGTATATATTGTTATACACCTTTCTGGAGCCAAAAGTAGAAAATCAAAATTACTCCATTCATACTTTACCAATTAGACGTAACAGCTACGGTCAAGTATTTTTATGCACTTAGTTAGTAGTCATATCTTATGGTACGGTCTTGCAAGCTTAACTAAATCCGTGTAAATCCTGATTTTGATTTTAAAGATATCTTCTAGACACCTAGAGTTCCAATTTAATGTTCTTAGGACTTACGCATTTTAATGAGAAATCCAATCCCACCTTGTAGCTTGCCTCCCCGTTGGCATAGTCACCCCAAAGGGGCTAGGGTGTAGCCAAAGGCATCCCGCAGGGTAGGACGCAAAGAAAGATAAGAGAGAAAAGAGAGATTTTCACATTCATTTAGGTCTGCTATATAGTTTTATTAACATTTTTACTTTGTAAAAAGCCAACTAAATTTTGTAAATAAGATTGGCTGACTGCTGCTTTTTTAGAATCAGTTCTTTTGTCTCTACTACTTGAACCGTTGCGTTTACTTGCACCAGGTTTGATAGTTTGTTCGCCAAAAGCATTTGTTGAATCTAAATCGTCAAATTCAAAAGCATTGTCTTGAAAACTAGTTTGAGTTATAACTGCAAAACTTTCTTCAAGCAGATTTGTAGTAATTAGTCGAAAAGCTATCTGAAGAACTTTTTCTAATGGTAAGTCAATTGTTCGGGCAATATCTCGTAGAGAAAGCTTACCATTTGCATGTTCAAAAACTTGAGATTCAGAATATTCTAAACGCAGTTGCGGTTTACCTGCAATCTTTTTAACTAAGCCTGAAGTCGCTTCAGGCAGTTTCTTTTCTAATCCACTCCAATCTCGCAGCATTCGTAAACTAGTTAAATTTGCTTCAGTAGCAGGTATGCTCAACCCTGTCATTTCTGAATTTGGTAACTGAGCTTGGAAATCGAATTCAAACTGCCCATCACGAATTTGAAATAAAGGAGATACTTGAGAAGTTAACTGAGCGCGGAATAGTAAAGAAAGTTGTTCGGCTTGAAGTAAACCTTGAGTTTTTAAAGACAAACCTATTGCCATGTTCATTGGAGAACCTTGAAAATTTCTCAGGGCTGTTTCTTTATCCATCCAGCCTCGGCGAGTAATCATTGTTATCAAGCCTTTATTATCCAAGCTATCGGCAGCAGCAACAATACGTCCTTGTCGCAACCAAATATAATAAGATTGATTCGTTTGTGTTGAACTAGTAACTACAAGTAATCCTGTCTTAAAACCTGCTTGTAAAAATTGAAAAATTTCGGGTAACGAAAAACTTGCTAAGTAACCGGTAAATGCCATATTTCTCCTAATTGAAAGCTTATTCTGCTGGCGATGATGCTAAGACCTATTGCTTGGTAATTGGTGCTAATGTTTTTACTTGTATTTATCTTTAGGTATTGTTTTTGAATTACGTGCAATCGAATCTTAAAGACCTTATGCAGAAATTTGGCTAGTTAAACTTTGCATATAATGCTGTACTAGGGTAATTAAAGATTGGGCAACAGAGGATGCTTGATTGGCGTTAACAGTGACAATTGGGGGTCGTGCATCATCAACATAACCGAGTGCGATCGCAACATTTTCTTCAGACCAAGCACCAGGACAATCTGCATGAGTCAAACCGACAATCATCGGTATTTTGACAACTTGATCCATGTACGTAGCAACACGACGAGCGTATCTAAATTCGTTAGGTCGATGTGCCGGCACGAGCAAAATATAAGCGTGCGCTTTGCTAATTAACATATCCCAAATAAAATCAAAGCGTTCCTGACCCGGTGTACCATAGATATGCATTACCATATCGGGTCCAAATGTCAACCGACCAAAATCAAAAGCCACTGTTGTTTTATGTTTGAGTTCGGCAGTCGCATCGGTTGCTTTACGGTCGGTATCAACAACTTCAATTTCACTCACCGAACGGATAAAAGTAGACTTTCCAGCCCCTACGGGACCTGCCACAACTAAACGCATGACTTCCATAGCAATTTCCTCAAGATAACCAAAAATAGTCAGCCAAAATCCCAATTTCTTAAAAAAATTGGGATTATCGTAAATGCATGTTTGATTTAAAACTGTCGTACAAAGAAATTTAACTTTGATTTAGCGCCTAAGTAAGTCAGCACTTATTACATTAAAATCAATTTGAGTTCTGCAACCAAGCGTTTAATTTCGAGCATAAGCATTCCCTGCTTTGCTGATTCACTTGCTAATACCAGCAATACTGCATCTTCACCGCAGTTAGTCAGAATACCGTAACCCTTAGAACCTTCAACATAAATACGGTCAACATTCCCTCTCGACAACTCGCTGCCAATTCTTTCACCTAGAGATAACATCGCCGCTGACATTGCCGATACGCGCTCATCGTCCATACCGCCAGGTAAAGCTGAAGCTAGAGACAAACCATCGGGAGATACGAGCGTTGCACCTTGTATTTCATTCGTACCGCTTACAAAGTTTTGTAAGATACCTTCAATTTTTACTGCGTTAATTGGCATTTGTAGATGTCCTTTCGATTTTTATACGTTATGTTGGGATGACTTTTTATCAAATTAATTTGATGCGAAGGCTGTAAATTCAAAAACATCGTAGTTTCCACCTCTCAGTACAGACTCGGTATGTTTGCCTTGATAACGCTTGTTGATAACTCCTTCTAAAGCTCCCCAAATTGCACCCATTGTAAAAGTACATTTACGTGTCGAACCTTGAGGTTCGCCTGCCGAACAAAGGGTTTCGCTTGTGTATACTTTGATAACATCGCCATCATCAACAATTTTGTTGATGATGCAAAGGCAAGTACCTTCTTTACCAAGTGCGTATCCAAGCTTGTCTGCAACTACATCCAAAGGTATTGATTTACCTACTAAATCTAAATCTTGCACGAGCTTCTTGCCGCGAGCGCGACCTGCGGTAGTCAATGCGATCGCAGTTGCTTTTTCACCTAACGCCTCTTCCATACCAGTGATAGCAGCTTTGAAGCAAATAATACTATTAAAATCACCTAGTTCTTGGCGTAACATAATTAGTATTGGTAGTTTAAACCTGAGATATGCACTTCTGATTATGCTTATGCAACTGTGTAACGCCAATAGGATTTTTACGTATAGTTTATTATTTATGATTCTTCACTTTTAGTATAAATACTTGTAATGCAACCAATGTAAAAATCTCTTATTTCATTGGTTCTCCTTCACCGCAATACTTGTTGGGGTTTTGGGAGAAGGGGAAAAGTTTAAAGAGAAAAAATCCTTTATAAAATTTGTAAACATTTCCCCCTGCCCCTTATGCCTAAAGGAGACACCTCCTTCCACTTGAACTCTCCCTTGCAGTATTGTCTTAGACCCTCAATCTAGTTTTATTGATGATTTTTATACTTGGTAACGGCTGCACGAAGGTCATTTTGGTGTTCGGACAGCAATTTCTCACCCTCTTGTTTCTCTAACCCAGTCCAATGCATCAATAATGCGAGTTTGACCCATTTACCACTGCGGTCGAGGAGAGAATTAGCAGCATCTCGACCCAAACCTGTAAGGTCTTGGAGAATTCGCAAAGCGCGATCGCGTAATTTATTATTGGTAACTGCGACATCGACCATACGATTGCCGTAAACTTTGCCAAGGCGTACCATAGTCCCCGTAGATATAATATTCAAGGCTAGTTTAGTCACCGTTCCAGCTTTGAGACGGGTCGAACCAGCCAAGATTTCGGGTCCAGTTATCAAGCGAATGTCAATATCAACGTCCGCTGGTACTTGGTCGGCAGGAACGCAAGCTATAAATACTGTGGTAGCACCACACATTCTAGCTGCACGAATCGCACCGTGAACGTAAGGCGTAGTTCCACCTGCGGTAATACCGACAACAACATCATTTTTTTTAACGTGACGTTCAGTAATTGCCGCAGCCCCATCATCGGCGCGGTCTTCTAAATCTTCCGAACTGCGTAGAAGTGCGCTAGCACCACCGGCAATAATACCCTGAACTAACTCTGGGGGAGTGCAAAAAGTCGGCGGACACTCGGCTGCATCGAGTACACCTAACCTTCCTGAAGTCCCAGCACCGATATAAAATAGCCGTCCACCTTGGCGCAAACCGGCTGCGGTGCGGTCAATTGCTTCTGCTAACTCGACTTTTGCTGCTGCGATCGCGGCTACTGCTTTTTGGTCTTCGCTATTAAATAATTCGACCAATTCAACCGTACCAAGTTGGTCTAAATTGAGACTATCGGGATTGACCTGTTCGGTCAAAAGGTGTCCGCGTTCTTGCAATGTCATTTGTAATTTGTCCTTTGTCAGTTGTTAGTTGTCAGTTGTCAGTGGTCAGTTGTTTGTAGTTTATAACTCCTAACTCTTAACACAAGAACTCCTAACTCCCTACTCCCTACTCCCCAGTTACAACAATCCTTCGAGTCGGCGACGCATATTGTCTAACTCGGTATCGGAAATTTCTGGTTGGGGTTGTGAGTCTTGATTGGTAACAGAATTTCTTTTACTTGTAGCATCTTCAGGATTCCAGTCAGGATTTTCCACGTTAACTTCGGGAGGAATCACCAAATTGCCGTCGGCGGCGATAATTTCCCAGCCGTAATCAGCACTTTCGCAAAACTCTTTAACTTCTTGGGCATCCATTTCTTCTGGTGTAGCTGTCGGAAAATCCTGTGCTTCGAGCAACATTGCAAAACGCTCCGCATCGTCAAGCGACTCGAACATCAAAATTTTATTGCGATCGCCTTCTCGAATTGTATGAATTCCTTCATTTTCTGTGCGAGCATTAAAAAGCAACACAAAAACACGCATAGGTGTAGTCATCAGTCCTTTTTAAATTAACCTATCCATATTAGAGTTTTAGGTGGACATTAGAGGAAAGTAATCGCGACAATTATCACTTTCTTAATATTAATTTTCCCGATTGCATCCAATCAGCGTGGATACTGATTAAAGTTATCGATGCTTAATATCGGGTATGGGTTATTATTCCTCACCCTTGTCTCGTCGGTACTTGGGGTACACCCAACTTCTAAAACAACTACCCGGACAAGAAAAAAACCCCCAGCCCAAAATCACCCCAAAAATCGAAATAGCTTTGTATCCTGGAATTGGCACAATATTTGAATGTGCCAGTTAGCGCAAGTAGTGTGTCAGCTACATCTGCCGAGTCAAGAGTAAAATTAATGATCAACTCCCCCAATCCAGATTGTAATTCTAAAACCCGCGCCCAACAGCCTTTGTATTTGGTGGTGTTAAGTCGTGGCAGCATTGCTTTAGGTGGAATTTTAGTTATTGTCACAATAGCTGGTTCTTGGTGGTTGCGGAATTTTATTCGAAAAGATTTGGTTCCACTCGCAGAGCAAAATTTGACAACTACGCTCAGTCGTCCGGTTAAACTTGGTAAAGTTAAAGGATATTCGTTTTCTGGAGTGCAGTTTGGTGCTTCTGAAATTCCTGCTACTGCTACTGACTCAGACCGCGCTACAGTTGAAAAAGTTGATGTCAGCTTTGATTTTTTGCAGTTACTTTTCCAGCGTCGCTTAAAGTTGGATGTAACTTTAATTAATCTTGACCTTTATCTCGAAGAGGATAGCGAAGGACGTTGGGTAACAACTACCATTACACGTCCGAATAAAGGTGGTCTCATTAAAACCGACCTGGATAAGCTACGGTTTCGCAATGGTAAAGTAGTCCTTGTGGCGAGTGGGGTCCGAGAGGGAGTAGGGAGTAGGGAGTGGGTCCGAGGGGGAGCAAGGGGAGCAG